>LBCX01000474.1 GCA_001657575.1 Bacteroidales bacterium Barb4 | reverse complement strand
ATTGCCAGCAGACAGGTTTTTCTTTGGCGAATACACGGTTGTTTTCCAAGTTTGCCAGCAGCTTGCGGTAGCGTTTTTCGTGCTCCGCCTCCACTTTGGCTATCATGCGGAAGGCGGTGGCAATCTTCGGGAAGCCCTCTTCTGCGGCAACGGCAGCCCATGCGGGATATGCTTCCGCCCATTCCTCATGCTCGCCGTCCGCAGCCGCAGCCAGATTCTCCTTTGTGCCGGCAATGATACCGGCGGGGAAGGATGCGGTAATCTCCACCGTCCCGCCTTCGAGGAACTTGAAGAAGCGTTTGGCGTGTTCCTTTTCCTGCTCGGCTGTTTCCATGAATATGCCGGCAATCTGTTCAAAACCGTCCTTCTTTGCCTGACTTGCGAAAAACGTGTAGCGGCTTCTTGCCTGTGATTCTCCGGCAAAGGCTTTCAGCAAATGCTGTTCTGTGCGCGTACCTTTAATACTTTTTTCCATAAATGCTGTTGTTTTTAATTGAGGTATCTTTGGGAAAGGGGGGCGTAGGCATCAATGCGGCGGTCGCGGAGAAAGGGCCACCAGCGGCGGACTTGCTCGGTGCGCGACAGGTCGATGTCGATGACGCGGTAAGATTCATCATGTCCCAATTCGGCAAGCAGTTCGCCTTGCGGGCCGGCGGCGAAGCTGTTGCCCCAGAACAGGATACCGCCGGTTTGACGGGAAGGGTCGGGCTCGTGTCCGGTACGGTTGACGGCTACGAGGCTGAGACCGTTGGCGATGGCATGGGCGCGTTGAACGGTAAGCCAAGCCGTCAGCTGGCGTTGCTTCTCCTCGTCGGTGTCGGACGATTCCCAGCCGATAGCGGTAGGGTAAATCAGGATGTCGGCACCCCGCAACGCCATGAGACGGGCGGCTTCGGGATACCATTGATCCCAGCAGACGAGGACGCCGAGGCGGCCAAGCGATGTAGCAACAGGTTCAAAGCCCGTGTCGCCCGGCGTGAAGTAGAACTTTTCGTAATAGGCAGGGTCGTCGGGAATGTGCATTTTGCGGTAGATGCCGGCAAGGGTGCCGTCTTTCTCAATGACAACGGCGGTATTGTGATAAAGTCCGGGCGCACGTTTCTCAAAGAGGGACAAAACGAGAACAATGCTCAATTCACGTGCCAATGCGCCGTAGGCTTCCGTGGAAGGTCCGGGTATGGCTTCCGCCAAATCAAACACCGCCGTGTCTTCCGTCTGGCAGAAGTAGAGCGTATTGTGGAGTTCGGGGAGGATGACGAGTTCGGCTCCCTCACCGGCACAGGCACGGACGGCGGCATACAGCTTGGCAATATTGGCGACAGCATCGCCGGTGTTTGATTGTTGTATGATTCCTGTTTTCATCTTTAATTATTCTAATACCT
>LBCX01000473.1 GCA_001657575.1 Bacteroidales bacterium Barb4 | reverse complement strand
CTTGTCCATTCTCAAACAAGTGGAACGGCATCGGGAAAGGTCATCCGGGTCGATCGTGAGGCAAGTCGTTTGAAGAGGCTTCGGTGTTCGGTGCTCACGGCTGCGCGCTTGCAAGTCCAGGAACGTCCGCGATGGAAGGTCGCGATGCTGACGCTTACCTATCGGCCCGACGTCTCATGGGCGCCGGGTCAGGTGTCCGGCGTTGTTCGCCACATTCGACAGTACCTCGCTCGCCGCGGAATCGAGATGCGGCACGTATGGGTGCAGGAATTCACGAAGAAGGGCAGGCCGCACTATCACATGCTGCTGTGGCTTCCGCTGGGGATCACGTTGCCAAAGCCCGATAAGCGTGGTTGGTGGCCTTGGGGTATGACGAAAATCGAGTGGGCACGGAACGCGGTCGGCTACATCGCCAAGTATGCGAGCAAAGGGGATGCATTGGCGCAGCCGGCAAAGGGCGCGCGGATGCATGGCAATGGTGGCCTGACAGGGGATGCTTTGCTTGAGCAAAGGTGGTGGAAGCTGCCCGGGTGGCTCCGAGACGACGTAAGGCCATCAGATCGCGTCAGGAGGGCCGCGCCGAGGACCGGCGGTGGGTTCGTATGTCCTGAGACTGGAGAGGTTTTTAGAAGCCCGTGGGTGGTGATATTCCGTGGGGGCCAGGTGTACATTCAAGCGAGGGGAGGTGTGTTGTGACCGAGTTCGAGGCAGTGGGTTATCTGGGTAAA
This sequence comes from Bacteroidales bacterium Barb4, assembly GCA_001657575.1. GTDB lineage: Bacteria > Bacteroidota > Bacteroidia > Bacteroidales > Tannerellaceae > Barb7. Next base: position 655 of record LBCX01000473.1, on the reverse strand, counting down.
CGCGTTGTTCTGACATCTCGCGTAGGTGGCTATGCTCGTGGGCGCACAGGGCGTCTTGTGAGCATCCAAGCAGGCGTCGAGCCGTGGGCTAATGGGCCATATGCGACGGTGAATTTCGACCTGCAGGATTGGAGCAATGAGGACAACGTGCCTCTCCATAGTCTGAGGCCTGTGCAGTGCTAGAGAGCGGGGGTATGGGGCTGCAAGGCCCCATGCAAGCCGTGTGCGGTCGCATTCTCGTGTGCGTGAGTGCGGCTGTTTGAACGTTGAAACATGGTGAGCGTCGCGCGCCCTGAAGACGGGGTGGACGTGGGACATTTTGGCACGTGTCCACTTGCCTGTTGACACTGGTTAATTGATGAGCGACTATGTCTCATCGGTTTTTTCATTCTCTGCGTTGTATATGCTCCCGCTGTGTGAGGGCGGGCCAGAAATGAAAAAGACCCACGAGAGCGTGAACTCTCTGGGTCCTAGGCCGGTTCCGATCAACGTTTGCAAGCAGAGCTGAACCGACATGCAGAGTCTATCAGACGGACGCGCGCTCGCGCATCCATTTTCCGTCACTTGTCACGAAAAAATTTCCCAAAACGTTGTTACGGATCACCCGATTCGTGGTCGCGTTTCGCCTGTTTCGTTGGGACGAATCGAGCGATCT
>LBCX01000148.1 GCA_001657575.1 Bacteroidales bacterium Barb4 | reverse complement strand
TCGTCATCGTAATGCAAGCCGGTGTACGTGAGCTTTAACAGATACCCGTCAATAACAACGTTGATGTGATTATCGGTAAACGTAACCGGCAAGCCGGAGGAAGCCTTCGCCTCAAGTGTCAGTTCGCCTACGGTGAAGTTCAATTCGGTTGTGCCCAAGTCAAACGTGATCGTCTGCGCCTTTTTCCCATGAGATATGCCGCTCTATTTTGGCTTTGCAGTTTTCTCAGAACATGCTCACTACGAAGGTCACTTCGGCTGTTTTTTTCTTCTTGTCCGCTTTTTTGTCTTGGGCGGCGGCGTTCACGCATACGAGGGCATTTGCGTAACATCGGTAGGCTCTGGCATAAATACCTATTAGCGGGGATTCCCTTCCCATGCAAAAAGCGTAGCTTTGTCCCCGTATGGCACATGAACATCACCATCATCATCCCCCCGTCGCCGCTTCGCTGAACAGGGCGTTTGTCACCGGCATCTCGCTGAACGCTGCCTTTGTGCTTGCCGAGTTTGCCGCCGGCTTTTGGTTTAACTCGCTGGGGCTTCTGTCCGATGCGGGGCACAACCTGAGCGACGTGGCAGGTCTCGTGCTGGCTATGCTTGCTTTCCGGCTGGCAAAGACAAACGCAACGGATAACTATACCTACGGCTATAAGAAAAGCACCGTTCTGGTGTCGCTCCTCAATGCCGTCATCCTGCTGATTGCCGTCGGCGTCATTATCCGCGAAAGTATAGAGAAGTTTACAGCTCCGCAGCCGGTGGACGGTGGCACCATTGCGTGGGTGGCGGGCATCGGCGTGCTCGTCAACGGCTTTACCGCATGGCTGTTTGTCAAAGACAAGGACAGGGATTTGAACGTCAAGGGAGCCTACCTCCACATGGCAGCCGATGCGCTGGTGTCCGTAGGCGTGCTCGTCTCCGGCATTGTCATTCTGCATACCGGCTGGTATGTCATCGACCCAATTATCGGGCTTGTCATCGCCCTTGTCATCGTCTATTCCACTTGGGGACTGTTGCGCGACAGCCTGCGCCTCTCCCTCGACGGCGTGCCTGCAGGCACTTGTGTCAAGGACGTGGAAAAGCTCATCCGCTCCGCCTCCGGCGTAGAAAACGTGCATCACCTCCACATCTGGGCAATCAGCACAACCGAAACCGCCCTCACCGCCCACATCCTCGTAAAGGACACCTGCCGCATGGAAGCCATCAAAAGCGAGCTCAAACACGCCCTTCTGCACGCCGGCATTACGCACGCCACCCTCGAGTTCGAACTGTCCGACACTTGTTGCCACGAAACCCAATGCTAAACCGATAATATAAAGAAGAAATCATGAGAAAAAACAGATCAGCCGGCAACATCGGCAACAACTGGGGGCACGGCAAACACAAGCGGATGAAGGCGGCAGCCATGCTGGAAGCCGTTGCCCACATCATTCAATCGGCACCCAAAGAATCCTTTAATTACAAGCAGATAAGCAAGATGCTCGGGCTGGAAAGCCAAACGCAACGGTTGCAGGTTGCCGATATACTGTGTGACTTGGCGGCTGACCGCTTTGCGGTCGAGATTGACAGCGGGCGTTACCGCCTGTATCAGTCGGGTATGCTTGCCGTCGGCATCTTTGCCCGCCGCAGCAACGGGAAGAACTCGTTTACGCCGGAGGAAGGGGGAACGCCGATATTCATAGCCGAGCGTAACTCCCGCCATGCGATGGACGGCGACAAGGTGAAGGTGCAGCTCTTTGCCAAGCGGCGCGGCGCGGAGCAGGAGGGCGAGGTGGTTGAAATCATTGAGCACAAGGAACGCACCTTTGTCGGCAAACTGCAAGTGTCCAAAAGCATCGCCTTTCTGACAACCGAAAACAAGACCCTGTCGCACGACATCTTTATCCCGCGCGACAAGCTGAAAGGCGGGAAAAACGGCGACAAAGTGCTTGCCCGCATCATTGAATGGCCCGAAGGGCAGAAGAACCCTATTGGGCAGATTATCGACATACTCGGTCAGTCCGGCGATAATACGGCGGAAATGCACGCCATCCTTGCCGAGTTCGGTCTCCCCTACAAATATCCTGCGAACGTGGAACATGCCGCCGCGCATATCTCCGATGCCATTGCGCCGGAAGAGATTGACCGCCGCGAGGACTTTCGCAGCGTGGTCACGTTTACCGTTGACCCGAAGGATGCCAAAGACTTTGACGATGCCCTTTCCGCCCGCCGCCTTGCGAACGGGAATTGGGAAGTGGGCGTACACATCGCCGACGTGACTCACTACGTGAAGCCCGACAGCGTTATTGAACGCGAGGCGCAACAGCGTGCCACGTCCGTCTATCTGGTCGATCGCACCATTCCCATGTTGCCCGAACGCCTGAGCAATTTCATCTGCTCCCTCCGTCCGAACGAGGAGAAGCTCTGCTTTGCCGTTGTCTTCGAGCTGGATGCCGCCGCCAACGTGAAAGCCTCCCGCATCGTCCGCACGGTGATTAAAAGCAACCGCCGCTTCACGTATGAAGAAGCCCAGCAGGTGATAGAAACCGGCAAGGGGGATTACCGGCAGGAGATTCTCGCCCTCGACGCCCTCGCCAAGAAACTGCGGGAAAGCCGCTTCCGCAACGGTGCCATCAACTTCGACCGCTACGAGGTGAAGATTGAAACAGATGCCAACGGGAAACCCCTGCGCGTCTATTTCAAGGAGTCGCAAGACGCCAACAAGATGATAGAGGAGTTCATGCTCCTTGCCAACCGCACGGTGGCGGCTTTTGTCGGTATGCCTCCCAAAGGCAAGCCAGCGAAAACGTTTGTGTACCGCATCCACGAAGACCCCGACCCCGAGAAGATGGAGAACTTCGCCGTCTTCATCCGCCGCTTCGGGCATAAGCTGAAAACGGAGGGCGACCGGACGGAGATGTCCAAAGGCATCAACAAACTGTTGGACAGCGTGAAAGGTCGCCCCGAAGAGAACCTTGTTGAAACCCTCGCCATCCGCGCCATGCAGAAAGCCCGCTATTCGACCGACAACACGGGGCATTACGGCTTGGCGTTCGCCCATTACGCCCATTTCACTTCGCCCATCCGCCGCTACCCCGACATGATGGTTCACCGCCTGCTGGAGCGTTATCTGGCAGGCGGACGCAGTGCCCGCAAAGACAAGTACGAGGAGTTGTGCGAACATTCCTCCGCCATGGAAAGCGTGGCAAGCAATGCCGAGCGTGCCTCCGTCAAATACAAGCAGGTGGAGTTCATGCGCGACAAACTGGGGATGGTGTTCGACGGCATCATATCCGGCGTTACCGAGTGGGGGCTGTATGTGGAGCTGAACGAAAATAAGTGCGAGGGTCTCGTCCCCGTCCGCGACCTTGACGACGACTACTACGAATTTGACGACAAAAACTACTGCCTTGCCGGACGGCGCAAGAAGCGGCGGTACGGGCTGGGGGATGCCATCACCGTGCAGGTAGCCAGTGCCAATTTGGAGAGGAAGCAGTTGGATTTTAAGCTGGCAGACAACCGTTAAAAGGGGAAGAGGCAGATGAATAAGAGGGAAAAGAGGAAAGAAGAGCGGAAGCAAGAAGAAAAGCCGGCGGGAGGGGGCATCGGGGAAAGGCTTTCGCGGGTGGTTCGTTTTATTACCTACGATATTTGGAGGATTACGGAGAACGAGGTAAGCGGGGTGAAACATGCGGGACTTAATCTGATCAAGACGGTTATTCTGGCGGTTCGCAGTTTCTCGGACGAGCATTTGCAGACGAAGGCGTCGGCTTTGACTTACAGCACGCTGCTGGCTATTGTGCCGCTGTTGGCTGTGTTGTTGGGGATTGCGCGGGGGTTCGGATTTCAGGAGACCGTGCGGCAGGCGTTGATTGGGTATTTCCCGGGACAGACAAATGAGCTGTTCAAGGCGTTTGATTTTGTGGAGAGCTATTTGATACAGGCACAGGGCGGGGTAATTATCGGGATTGGGCTTGTGCTGTTGTTTTATACGGTGATTAGTCTGATTTCCGGTATCGAGGATGTGCTGAACGGTATTTGGCAGATACAGAAGTCGCGGTCGCTGCGGCGGCAGGTGACGGATTATCTGGTGCTGGTTCTTCTCTTGCCGGTGTTGATGACGGTGTCGGGCGGTATCTCCGTCTTTATGTCCACGCTGCAAAACTCGTTTCTCAGTCAGTATGTGTTTTTTACGCCGGTTGTGAACGTTGCGCTCAAAACGTCTCCTTATATTATTACGTCGCTGGCGTTTGCCGCGCTGTATATTTTCCTGCCCAATACGAAGGTGCACGTTCTGAACGGGCTTTTGGCGGGGATTATCGCAGGCTGTGCGTTTCAGTTTCTCCAAATCCTTTACATAAGCGGGCAGATATGGGTGGGAAAATATAATGCCATCTACGGGAGTTTTGCGGCTTTGCCGCTACTGCTGCTTTGGTTGCAGTTGTCGTGGATTATCTGCTTGTTCGGAGCATCGCTGGCGTATGCGTCGCAGAATGTGGGCAAGTTCAGCTTTGAGCGGGACAGCAAGCATATCAGCCGGCGGTACAAGGACTTCCTGACGGTGATGATTGTCTCGCTTATTGTCAAGCGGTTTGCAAAGGGGGAGAAGCCTTATACGGCGGACGAGCTGTCAAACAGTTACCGTATCCCGCAACGCATCACGTCGCAACTGCTTTTCATGCTTATTGAGATGCGGGTGCTGGCAGAGGTGGTGTACGGCGAGGACGACCGCGTGGTGCATTATCAGCCGGCAGTGGATATTAACCTGATAAGTATCGGCTTCCTGCTGTCGCGGATAGACGAGCACGGCTCGGAGAATTTCAAGATAGACAACAAGGTGCAGTTTCTGCCCGAATGGGAGGCTCTCCTCAAAACACGCAAGGATATGACGAAGGAGAACGGGCGGGTATTGCTGAAAGATATATAATCAGTTGCTGTTTTCCGGTTTGCTCAGATACTCTTCCGCAAGATCCCGCAACCCGATATGCTTCTCTGCTACTGTGCGGAGCGCACGGCTGTCACCGGCGTTGTATTTCTTTGCGTAGCTGTCCAATTCTTCGGCGGAAAGCAGGTTGTAGTGCTTCTCGAAGTTCTGCATGTCATCGTTTATCAGGTAGGCGGTTGCCAAATAGAGGTTGATGTAAGGCTGGTCGGGGTTGGCGGCATATATTTTCTTGAAATACTCCAGCATCTTGCCGACGGTTTCGGAAAAGTCGCTCTCGCCGGACGGATCGTCTTCGTCTTGTTCGAGGTCATCGCCTGGATCGTCTATCAGTTCAAACAGCTTGTTGATTACGTCTAAGTTGTCATCGTTTTCTGCCGACTCCATATAGGCGTATGCCATGAGGGAAAGGACGTGCGCGCTGCCGTCGAACACCGTTGCGGCTGTTTCGAGGGCATCGAGAGCATCCTGCTTTCGGTCGGTTTGTGCACAGCAGTGCATATAATAGATGTAGGGGGAATAGTCTTTTTGGGCGGCACCGGTGTCGTCTGTATCCGTCTCATCGGCTTCTGTACCCGCATCATCGGCTTCGTACACAGCGGCTTCCGCATCATCGGCAATCAGTTCATGCAGAATCAGGTAGGCGGCTTCGTAGTCGAACAGTTTCATGTAACATTCCGCCAGAAGGGGTCTGACACGTTCAAGTATGTAATTATCCCCCTCTCCGTCTTCCCCGTTCTTTTCTTCGTCTTTCAACAATTCGGTGTACAGTATGAGAGCCTCCTCATACTTGTCACTCATAAAGAAGCAGTAAGCTTTCAACAGTTTGAGTTCCGAATCCGGCTCTTCGCAGGTCTGGGCAAAATCAAAGGCATCAATGGCTTTCTCAAATTCTTCCGTCAGGGAATAAAGGCGACCTAAGGTAAACCAATATTCATAGGAATAAGGGTCTTCGTCAATCATGGCATTGCAAAGGTCAATGGCACCCTCCAAATCTTCGGCGACTTCCATTAGGAAACAAAGTTCCTCCTTCAAGACAAGGCTGTCGGGATAGAGTTCCAAGCCTCGGTTCACGTATTCAAGTGCCAGCGAATACATTTCCTTGTCGTTCAGCAGGGGGACGATATACTCAAACACCAAGTCCATGCTTTCACGCCCTTCGGCAATCATCTTCTCGGAAAGAGCCTCCGCCTCGTCAGTCATATCAAGCATGAGGTAACACTCCAACTGCACGGCTTCAATCTCCTGATCGCCGGTGGCTCCTATCTGTTCGATAAGTTCGAGGGCGGTCGTGTAGTTTTCCTCTACCACGTATTGCCAACACCGTTTGGTTTGCAGACCGATGTTTTCCGGGTGTAGCTTCAATCCAAGCGCGAGTACTTCCTCGTACAAATCAAAGTCCTCCTTGTCCTCACAGCCTTCCAACAAATCATCAATCTCATCGGCATCAAAATAAGCCTCCCTGCCCTCATCGCGGGCAGAGAGGAAACGGTCTATCAAATGTTGTGCTTCATTCTTCATGGCGAGTCTTTTTATTATAACTGATGTTATGCAGATGCCCCTTCGGGTAGGGTGTCCAAAATATCAAATCCCCTGTTTCATCCGGCAAGTGTATTCATCCTCTTAACCGCAGGATTATCCGTAAGACTGCCTTTCGTCCGGCTCTCCAAATCCTTCATAAAAATACCCTCATGAAAACGCCTGGATTCAACCGCGGAAGGCCGGTCTTTGTCGCCTGTCCGCGTGAGTAAGGGTAAAATCAATGCACAGGCAGTCACCCCGTGCAGCGGATTCCCCGGCCGCTTAAACCTGCAGCAGCCCCAAAGAGATTCTGTCATATCGCCTGAAGCATTCCATGCGCTCTTCTCACCTGCAGGTTTATCCCGCTCCCGTTCCAACTGTCCGCGAACCGAAGACTTGAACCGTACTGTCCGTTTATTCCTGTTATTCAACATCCTGTCCGTCTCTTTCAAACAGGCGTCAATATTCTTTTTGGACAGACCTTCCGGCTTTACCCGCTTCAATACACCGTTTACAAAGCCGAAGACACCGCCTGATTCACCGGTTGTTTTACCGTGTGCATTGACAAAATCAAGGGTCTGCCGCTTATTTGCGTTCAGGGAAGCAAAAATCTGCTGCATGTTTCTGCTCCGCTTAACCGTATGCGGCAGATTCATAAAACGGGCGGTTGACCGTTGCCGGGGCGGCAGCAGACAACCCGTTTCCCTCATGACCTCCCGCACCCTTACGCCGGCAATCGCTTTTGTGCAGGCCTTAAAATGTTTGTCTTTGCCATACTGCCTTTCTACAGGTAAAGCCGTCGTGTGACCGATGTCGCGGATATGAACATGATTGCTTTCCCGTACCGCCCCCGTTTAATTTCGTGTCATTGTCGCTGATCACGTACAGGGGAGGCCTGCCCG
>LBCX01000147.1 GCA_001657575.1 Bacteroidales bacterium Barb4 | reverse complement strand
GGGAGCCGTAGCGGCGCAAAAGCCCGCCGATACGGGACAAAAGCCGGTTAACGTTAATCCGGACAGTGTGGTTGTGACGAAACATCAGACCGTCATCAACGGGCAAGCCGTTGCCTACACGGCAACGACGGGCATGCAGCCCGTATGGGATGCCGACCGGAAACCTCTTGCCGCCGTGAATTACACCTACTACGAGCGCGACGGCATAAGGAACAGGGACATGCGTCCGCTGGTTATTTCTTTCAACGGGGGACCGGGTACGCCTTCCGTCTGGATGCAGCTGGGATATACGGGGCCCGTCCTTCTCAAGACGGACGACGAGGGCTATCCCGTGATGCCTTACGGCACGGAAAACAACCCCTACTCTATTCTGGACATAGCCGATATTGTCTATATCAACCCCGTAAACACAGGCTATTCCCGCATTCTGGACAAGGAAACGGACAAAAAGCAGTTCTTCGGCGTAAACGAGGACATCCAATATCTGTCGGCATGGATCAATACCTTTGTCACCCGCATCAACCGCTGGACATCGCCCAAATATCTGATCGGCGAGAGCTACGGAACGACCCGCGTGTCCGGCTTGGCTAATGCGCTGCAAAGTCAGGAATGGATGTACCTGAACGGGGTTATTCTTGTTTCTGCCACCAACTTGGGCATCCGCCGCGACGGGCCTGTGAACGAAGCCCTCACCTTGCCGTACATGGCGGCTACGGCTTGGTATCATAAAGCCCTGACGGGCGATTTGCAGCAGAAAGATTTGGCGGAGATACTGCCCGAAGTGGAAAAGTTCACTATTGAGGAATACATTCCCGCCCTCTCTTGGGGAGGTGCCCTGTCGGACGGCAGGCGGCAGGAGATTGCCCGCAGGGTAGCCCGCTACGCGGGTATTTCGGAAGAAGCCGTATTGCAGCACAACCTGACGATTTCCACCCGCTTCTTCTGGAAAGAGCTGTTGAGGGACAAAGGCTTCACGATAGGTCGTCTGGACTCCCGCTACAAGGGCAAAGACCTTCAGGACGGCGGCGAACACCCCGACTATAACGCCGAAATGTCGGCATGGGTTCATTCCTTCACCCCCGCCATCAACCATTACCTTGCCAACGATCTCAACTACAAAACCGACCTGAAATACTATATGTTCGGTTCCGTAAACCCTTGGAACCGCGAGCGGGACAACACGGGTCACGACCTGATGAGTGCCGTAGCACAAAATCCCTGGCTGAAGGTCATGCTGCAATCGGGCTATTACGACGGAGCCTGCGATTACTTTAACGCCAAATACAACTTCTGGCAAATGGACAAGGGCGGCAGGTTTCAAGGCCGCTTTTCCTTCAAAGGTTATCGCGGCGGTCACATGATGTATCTCCGCCGTGCCGATTTGAAACAAGCCAACGAAGACCTTCGAGAGTTTATCACCTCTTCCCTGCCTGCCGAAGGGCAACCGGCACAATATAAATAGAGGGGGGAATGAGGTTACAACAGATTTATTTACAATTAACTAATATGTACTATGGCAACACCATCTTTTAAGTATCAGGAGCCGTTCCCGACAGTGGGGAAGGACACGACGGAGTATTATCTGCTTACGAAGGAACATGTATCGACCGGTACGTTTGACGGTAAGGATGTATTGAAGGTTGAGGCGGAGGGGCTTGCCCGTTTGACGAAGGCTTGCTTTCATGATGTGGCGTTTTTCTTGCGACCGGATCATCAGGCGCAGGTTGCCGCCATACTTTCCGACCCGGAGGCGAGCGAGAACGACAAGTTTGTGGCACTGACTTTCCTGCGCAATGCGGAGGTGTCGGCTAAGGGGCAGCTGCCTTTCTGTCAGGATACGGGGACGGCTGTGATTGTTGCCAAGAAAGGGCAGCAGGTGTGGACGGGCGGCGATGATGCCGAAGCGATGTCGAAAGGGGTTTACGAAACTTATACGGAGGACAATCTGCGCTATTCGCAGAATGTGCCGCTTGATATGTATAATGAGAAGAATACGGGCTGCAATCTTCCCGCTCAGATAGATATTTATGCCACAGAGGGGGCGGAATATAAATTCCTCTGCATTGCCAAGGGGGGCGGGTCGGCTAACAAGACCTACCTGTTTCAGGAGACGAAGGCGTTGCTGAATCCCGATACGCTGATTCCCTTTCTGGTGGAAAAGATGAAGACGCTGGGGACGGCTGCCTGTCCTCCTTATCATATTGCTTTTGCCATCGGAGGGACTTCTGCCGAAACGAATTTGAAGACGGTGAAGCTGGCTTCCGCTCATTATTACGATCATTTGCCGACCGAAGGGAATGACGGCGGGCAGGCTTTCCGCGACATTGAGTTGGAGAAGAAGGTGCTGGAAGCGGCTCACAACATTGGTTTGGGGGCACAGTTCGGGGGGAAATATTATGCGCACGACATTCGTATTGTCCGCCTGCCGCGTCACGGGGCTTCCTGTCCCATAGGCATGGGCGTTTCCTGCTCGGCAGACCGTAACATTAAGGCGAAGATAAACAGGGAGGGTATCTGGATTGAGAAGCTGGAAACCAATCCCGGACGCTTTATCCCCGAAGCCTTGCGCAATGCCGGCGAGGGTGATGCCGTAAAGATTAACCTGAACCAGCCGATGGCTGACGTGTTGAAAGAATTGGATAAATACCCCGTCTCCACCCGCCTGTCATTGAACGGTACAATCATTGTCGGTCGTGACATCGCCCACGCCAAGCTGAAGGAGCGTATCGACAGCGGCGAAGGGCTGCCTCAATACGTGAAAGACCATCCCATTTATTATGCAGGGCCTGCCAAGACACCGAAGGGGATGCCCTCCGGCTCGTTCGGGCCTACTACGGCAGGGCGCATGGACTCCTACGTTGACCTTTTCCAAGCCAAGGGCGGCAGTCTGCTGATGATTGCCAAGGGCAACCGCAGTCAGCAGGTGACCGATGCCTGCCAAAAGCACGGCGGCTTCTATCTGGGAAGTATCGGCGGGCCGGCAGCCATTCTGGCGCAGGACAGCATAAAGAAGGTGGAATGCCTCGAATATCCCGAACTCGGCATGGAGGCTATCTGGAAGATTGAAGTGGAGAACTTCCCCGCCTTTATTCTTGTGGACAACAAGGGCAATGATTTCTTCAAACAACTGAAGCCCCGTTGCGGCGGTTGCAAATAAGGGGGAAGCAAACGCACAAATGGGAAAACGCTTCGCAAAGAAAGAGTACAATCAGAGCCGTCAGCCGCGGGAACGCAGGGTGACGGCAACCGAACCGGCTTTGCTCCTGCCCTTTCTGTTCGGCATATTGAACAATCAGAGTAAAAGTTCCGTTAAAGCCATGCTCAAGCATCGGCAAATCTCCGTGAACGGCAAGGTTATGGCACAGTTTGACCTGCCGCTGTCGGCAAACGACGTGGTGGGCATCAGCTATGAGCGCGGGAAGGCTGAGTTCAGCCACCCGCAGCTTGCCATTGTGTGGGAAGACGACTACCTGATTGTGGTAAACAAGCGGGAGGGTCTCCTCTCCGTTGCCAGCATCAAGGAAAAGGAGCGGACGGTTTACAATCTGCTGAGTGCGTATGTGAAAAAGACGGACGAGCGCAACAAAATCTTCGTCCTTCACCGTTTGGACAGGGATACTTCGGGACTCATGCTGTTTGCCAAGAACAAGGGGACGCAGGAGGCGTTTCAATCTGCTTGGACTCGTTTCGTCAAGGAGCAGGTTTTTGTCGCCGTAACGGAAGGCTGTCCGAACAAGGCAAGCGGTTTGCTGACCTTTTCCCCTGCTGTGGATGAGCGGGATCGCCTGATGATTGTATCCGAATATGAGGGCGAGAATGCCGTAGCCCGTTACACGCTCCTGCGGAGCAACGAGCATTACGCCCTGCTGGAACTCCGCTCGGAAAGCGGGCGCAGGAACCAGATGAGGGCACAACTGAAGCATATCGGGCGTCCGATAGCCGGAGACCTTCGCTACGGGGCGGAGACCGACCTCGGCGGACGGTTGATGCTTCATGCGCAAAAGATAGCTTTCGTTCATCCGGATACAGGGGCGGAGATGGTTTTTGAAGAGCCGATGCCGCGTATGTTTATGGACGTGGTTAAGTCGCATCCCCTGTCAAAATAACACTTCCTTTCCATACCTTTGCCCCTGCTTTCCCCAAAACTATACTGTCTTCTAACCCCTAACTACCAACCTCAAAAACTATGGAACGTTTGCTGCATTATGTGTGGGCGCATAAATTGTATGATGCCCCTTCTCTTGTGACTGTTGATGGTATTCCCGTAGAAGTGCTTGACCCCGGTATTCGGAATACGGATGCCGGTCCCGATTTCTTTAACGCCAAGATAAAGGCGGGCGGTATGGTATGGGCGGGCAACGTGGAAATACACGACAAGGCATCCGACTGGATGCGCCATCACCATGATACCGATAAGGCTTACGACTCAGTCATACTGCACGTGACGGGAAAAAACGATGCAATGATTTGCCAAACCAACGGTACACCCATTCCCCAACTTGTCCTGACCGTCCCCGAACCCGTCCGCAAAAACATCGACTGGCTGTTGCTCAGGGATGACGCTATTCCCTGCCGGCATTTTATTGGCGAGATAGGCCCGCTTCACCTTACTTTCTGGACGGGTGCCTTGCTCTGCGAACGGATGGAGCGGAAAACGGCGGATATTGCCGCTCTGCTGGAACAGCAGGAGAATGACTGGAACGAAGTCTTTTACATCGTTCTGACCCGCAACTTCGGTTTCGGGGTGAACAGCAATGCTTTTGAACAGTTGGCGAGGAGCCTGCCGTTCCGCTGTATCCAAAAGCAGCGCAACAGCTATTCGCAGGTGGAGGCGTTGCTGTTCGGACAGGCGGGTATGCTGGACGAGGCGGGCGATTGTGCTTATTACCGTCTGTTGCAGCGTGAATACCGCTTCCTGCAACATAAGTTCGGACTGAAACCTTTGGATGCCTCCCTGTTCAAGGGGCTTCGCGTCTGTCCGGGCAACTTCCCGCATCAGCGGCTGGCGCAACTGGCGGCTATATGGACGGCGCATGACACCCTCTTCTCCAAAATATTGGAGGCGGCTACTCCCGGACAGCTTAAAAGCTGCTTCCGCGTCCTTCCTTCCGACTATTGGAAGACGCATTACCATTTCCGCCATGCCTCTCCAGAAAAGGAAAAACCCATTGGGGAGGATACGTTGAACGGACTGTTGATAAACACGGTTGCCCCCATGCTCTTTGCCTACGGACAGCGGAACGGACAGCCGGAATGCAGCGAGCGTGCCCTTCGTTTGCTGGAAAGGCTGCCTGCCGAAAAGAACAATATCGTGGCGACCTTCTCCCGAGCCGGTTTTGATGTGCGGAATGCAGGCGATTCGCAAGCCCTTATCCAACTGAAACGGGCTTACTGCGAAACGAAAAAGTGTCTGTATTGCCGCATCGGCTTCCGCCTCTTGTCGTTCCCCTATTTTCTTTGCGAAACTTGCCGTGCATGATGTTTGGCATTCCATATTTTTACGTATGTTTGCCGCCATATATACAAATTTTAGCACTATTGAGATGGAAAACAATGATTTGCTTAAAATGGTAAGGGACAAGGCGCAGGGGTGGCTTACCGAAAGTTATGACAAGGAAACACGTGCACAAGTGCAGCTGTTGCTTGACAACGAAGACCCTGCCGAACTTATTGAGAGTTTTTACAAGGATTTGGAATTTGGCACCGGCGGCTTGCGCGGTATCATGGGTGCAGGCTCCAATCGCATGAATATCTATACAGTGGGTGCTGCCACGCAGGGGCTGTCTAACTATTTGAAAAAGGAGTTTGCCGGACTGAAACAGATAAAGGTCGTTATCGGTCACGATTGCCGGAACAACAGCCGGAAGTTTGCCGAAATATCGGCGGGCATCTTTTCTGCCAACGGTATCAAGGTGTATCTGTTTGAAGACCTCCGTCCGACACCGGAAATGTCGTTTGCCATCCGCCGGCTGGGCTGCCAGAGCGGTATTATCCTCACCGCTTCCCACAATCCGAAGGAGTATAACGGCTATAAGGCATACTGGAACGACGGTGCGCAGATGATTGCCCCGCACGACCGCAATACCATCGCCGAAGTGAACAATATCCGCAACGCCGCCGACATCAAGTTTGCCGGACGGAAAGAACTGATCGAAGTGCTCGGCAAGGAAATGGACGATTTGTATATCAAGGAACTGACCACCCTCACGCTCTCCCCCGAAGCCATCGCCCGCCAGAAGGATATGAAGATTGTCTATACCCCGATACACGGGACGGGTGTAAAGCTGGTGCCCGCCACACTTAAAGCGTTTGGCTTTACCAACATCATACACGTCCCCGAACAGGATGTGGTAAGCGGCGACTTCCCGACCGTTGTCTCCCCCAATCCCGAAGAACCTGCCGCCCTCTCAATGGCGGTTGCGAAAGCAAAGGAAACGGACGCCGAACTCGTACTGGCGACCGACCCCGACGGCGACCGCGTAGGTGCAGCCGTGAAGAACAACGCCAGCGAATGGATTCTGCTGAACGGCAATCAGACCGACCTCCTTTTCCTCTACTACCTCATCACCCGCCGGAAAGAAGCAGGTTTGAAGGGCAACGAATACATCGTCAAAACCATCGTGACAACGGAAACCATCCGCACCATCGCCGAGCGCAATGGCGTGGAATTGTACGATGTATATACCGGTTTCAAATGGATAGCCGACATCATCCGCCGCAATGAGGGCAAGAAGCAATACATCGGCGGCGGCGAAGAAAGCTACGGCTTCCTGTGGGAAGATTTCGTGCGTGACAAGGATGCAGTATCCGCCTGCGCCCTCTTTGCCGAAATGGCTGCTTGGGCGAAATGCGAAGGCTTCACCCTCTTCCAGCTGCTCCAGAAAATCTATGCAGAATACGGCTATTCCAAAGAGCTGGGCGTATCTGTCGTAAAGAAAGGCAAGAGCGGAGCCGAAGAAATAGAAGCCATGATGAAGCGTTACCGCGACAATCCGCCGACAGAGATAGCCAGCTCGAAAGTAACCCTGATCAATGATTTCGGCAACCTGAAAGGATACTGCCATACGGACAAGGAAACCTTCACCCTGAATATGCCGACAACGTCCAACGTGTTGCAATTATTCACCGAAGACAACACCAAAATATCCATCCGCCCTTCCGGCACGGAACCGAAAATCAAGTTCTACATCGAACTGCATACCCGCATAAACAGCATCGACGACATACCTGCTGCCGAAGCCGCTGCTATCGAGAAAGTCAGCCGCATTAAAGTGTCGTTGGGTATTTGAGCCATACCGACATAATCAATTTCCCGTTTGTTGTAGAGACGCAAGATTTTGCGTCTCT
>LBCX01000472.1 GCA_001657575.1 Bacteroidales bacterium Barb4 | reverse complement strand
GTATCCTGAAAGGATGACAGAATGTATATGTGTTGCATTGTAACCGTGTAATCGATATCGTTCTTTCAGAACTCCCTGACGATGTTGTTCTTAACCCCACATTCCCCCACATTCCGCTACGCTGCATGTGGGGCTGAAATCTCTTGCCCTTTCAGGGCTTCTGTGCCATATCGGCACCATAGTTCAACAGGAACCATGGTGATATCTTTATTTTGACGGTGCGAAAGTCCGTAAAAAAATGAACGGACAAAGGAAAAACGGGAAAATCAGCACTCTATTGGTTTTTTTGAGCAGCAGCAAAAGCATGACCTGAATAATGCTACTTTTACGCCGTCTAAAAAAACAATCAAGCAATCCATGTCCTACGAAGAAACGATCCGGTACCTGTTTGAGAGTACCCCCGTTTTCGAGCGAAGCGGTGCCTCCGCTTACAAGCCGGGACTGGCTGTTGCCACGGCACTGGACAATCACTTCGGCAATCCGCATCAGGCATACAAGACCATCCATGTAGCCGGCACCAACGGCAAAGGCTCTGTCTGCCATCTGCTCGCCGCCATTCTCCGGCAGTCGGGCTATAAGGTCGGGCTGTACACCTCGCCGCATCTGGTTGATTTCCGCGAACGGATACGGGTGAACGGGCAGATGATACCGGAGGATTATGTCGTTGATTTTGTCGCTAAGCATAAAAACACCTTTGAGCCGCTGCACCCTTCTTTCTTTGAACTGACCTCTGCGATGGCTTTTGCCTGTTTCCGCGATTGCAACGTTGATTATGCCGTCATTGAGACGGGACTGGGCGGGCGGTTGGACAGTACCAATATCATCGCCCCCGTCCTTAGTATCATCACCAACATCAGTATCGACCATACGCAATACCTGGGCGAAACACTGCCGGCGATTGCCGCCGAAAAAGCTGGCATCATCAAGCCGTCCGTCCCCGTTGTCATCGGGGATATTGCGGAAGCCGAAACACCGGACGTTCTCCAAGTCTTCCGGCAAAAGGCGGCGGAGGCAGGCGCTCCCATCTGCTTTTCCGGCGAAGCGGACGATGCCTTTTACACCAACAGCTACGGCACTGTCAAAAGCGAACTGAGCGGGACGGTGCAAACCGGAAACAGGCGGACAGTCCTCGCCGCCGTCGGAGTATTGCGGGAATGCGGAGCCTCCATATCCCCCGAAGCCGTGCGGGAAGGCTTTGCGCACGTGACGACACTGACCGGACTTGCCGGACGCTGGCAACAGCTCCATTCCCGCCCGAAAGTAATCTGCGACACGGGTCATAACGCCGGAGCATGGGCAGCCCTTTGTGCCCGATTGGAATCGGAACATGCCGCCGGCTTCCGCCGCATACACATCGTAGCAGGCTTTTCCGCCGACAAAGACATAGAAACCATGCT
>LBCX01000471.1 GCA_001657575.1 Bacteroidales bacterium Barb4 | reverse complement strand
CGTAAAGCATTGAGCCGTTCCCTGAAGGCTTCAGCTTCGCGGTCCATGGCTTCGAGCATCGTTGTTTGCATGGTTGGATTCTCCGACAAGTGAGGGAGGCTGTCCAGCAGTCATGCGCGCTTTGTTGCGTTAGGTGCGGCGGCGGCAATAGCGCCGATACCTGAAACGATTTTCAATATGCGGGTGAACATGACACCAAATCCGCCGTGTCAGTTGGTAATGGTTCGATCTTAGCGGAATTGGCTGAGAATGCGAAACTGTGTTTCGGGAGGATTGGGGCGGAAGGGAGACCGGACGTACCTCTGATGCAAAACCAGCGGCTCTCTAGAAACGTTTGGCGGGGGCGGATGAAGGGTAAAGGGGTGACGCTCACGGAAATGACTGTAAGGGGGTCCTATGCAGTAGCGGCTACCCACGTCCATGCAATTTGGCAACAGGTGGTTTGACGTTGAGGGAGAAGGTGCAGAGCCATTGCATACGCTGTGTGCATCGGGTCGGGCGGGTGAGGCGATCTCTGTCATGTTTGGAGGATGGAATCGATCGTGGATTGGACAGCGCGGATCATGCTGTGGGCGGTGGGGATGGCTATTGTCTCGGCGGTGATGTTGGCCTGGTGCTTGCTCGTGTTTCTTTTGACCGGTCGCCTGCCATGGATGGTGAGGAAGTATTTCTAAGGCCATGTCAGCATGGCGGGCTTTGGTGCTTAATGTTTGAGCTCTGGTTCAATCGATCACCAAGGGCTGCCCGTGCTCAAGAGTTGAGATTTGTTGGCTGACAAAGTATGGTTGATTGAATGTATTAAGGGCGAGTGTCATGCCAAAGGAACCATTGGACTTTACCTATACGGTCGAGGTGGACGAGGACAAGGTCGCCGACGGCATTGCGTTGGCCAAGGAAATGATGGGCGATGCTCTAAAGAACTTGGCGCTGTATGCGGATGGATGTCCCGCTTGCCTCTTGTCGATGTTCGGGGCGGTGGCGGATTTGACGGTGGAGGAGGCGAAGGCGGGTTGGGACAAGGACGGCATCAGCAGTTTTGCTTGGCTCTTCGCTGAAGTGACCGGCGACGAACGCCGGGCAAGATTGGACCGGCATCGGAGACGCATGTCTCAGGATAAGGTGGCATTGCTTCGTGAGGCGCAGAAGCGAGGCGCAAAGGTTCACATTCATGCCGCATCATAGCGCGGCCATCATATGACCTGTGGTTCATCCTCAGGGTTTGAACAGGTCTCCCTGCCGATGGCGGGCAAGGGCATGGAGAAAGGCGGGTGATTCCGCCTCCCTGTCTGCCCATGCCCTGAAGAAGGCGACTGCACCACCGGCGGCTTCAAGTTTTTCCTGCTCGAGCCCATGGCTGAGGTATCCGTTCACCCCAAGCGGGAACGGAACATCCGAAGGGGC
>LBCX01000470.1 GCA_001657575.1 Bacteroidales bacterium Barb4 | reverse complement strand
AGCCTCCTTCACCGCTTCCGGCGCAAGAGACGCAACCGCCTTTTTCCCAAAATCCTCATATTCATTCTTCGCATCCGGCGTAACGACAATGCTCAGCACCTTGCGCTTCTCCCCCCTGTTTACGGCAGCCACGACACCGCTCACCGGCGAAACAAACCTGATTTCCGGACGGTTCTTGTCTGTCATCAGTACGGTGCCGGCTTTGACCCTGTCTCCTGCTTTGGCAACCACCTTCGGGAATATGCCGTTGTAGGAATCGGGGACGACAGCGTAAGCACTGCTCCTTTTCCCTGCCAGCAATACCTCCGCCGCCTTGCCTTTCAGATTAATATCCAAGCCCTTCTTAATTTTAACCACATTTGCCATAATTCAGCTGCTTTATAGTTTTTTGTAATTTGCCGGCAAAACTAACAAAATTTCAACCCTGAAAGCATAAGGGTGTAAATAATTCCGATTGCTTTCTCTACATTTGCGCGCCTTCGCGAGAACCCCTACCTGCTCATAAGTCAAATCAACATAATCATGGTACAACTTACAATTACACCCGATATTGATCAAAGCAAGATGGATGTTTTGCTTCAGCTGTTAAAATCATGGAATGTAAAGGCAGAGATTGCATTGACATCTGCCAAGTCCATAAAGGTACCCTCTGCCCAATCAATCGAAAAGCATGACCTCTTTTCAAAAACCCGCGGTATGTGGAAAGATCGCGATATTGACGACAAAGAACTTCGGAGACGAGCATGGGGAACTGATAAAAGACTAAAAATATGATACTCTGCGACACGAATATCCTTATAGAAATATATCGGGACAATCCGGTTATTAATACTATCGTTGACAATATTGAGCATAAAAACATTGCTATCTCGGATGTCACTCGTGCCGAAGTGTTGGTTGGGGCAAGAAACAGGCGCGAGTTGCAAGCATACGTTAAAGACCTGCGCCGGCTGAATATATTACCTATCCAACCCCATATCTCAACAACCGCAATAGAATTGCTGGAAACATATTGCCTGTCCCATCATTTGGATTTTCACGATGCTCTTATTGCCGCCACGGCTATTTACCATGATGTTGAGTTATACACCCTCAATGTGAAAGATTTTATCTTCATACCCGGGGTGAAACTTTATCATCCGCAGGAGGCGAGTAGTCAGAGTAGTTAAGCAGGTGTAAATAATTCCGATTGCTTTCTTTACATTTGCGCGCCTTCGCGAGAACCCCTGACAGTTGAACCCCTAACAGGGTTTGAAACCCTGTTAGGGGTTGCTAAAAAAGCAGCGTTGTCTGTTTGGAAATTGAGAATTCCTCGCAAAAATTGCCAATTTCTATCTGGAAATCAGGAATTCCTCGCAGGAATTGATAATTTCTATCTGGAAATCGGGAATTCCTCGCAGGAATTG
>LBCX01000469.1 GCA_001657575.1 Bacteroidales bacterium Barb4 | reverse complement strand
TGATGCGCAAAAAGCTGTGGATGCTAAGGCTGAGTTAATCAAGAAAATGCAAGCTGCAGCTGCCCAACGTGCCCAAGATGGTAAAACCGCAACACCACCAACACGTGTTGTGCCACCATCTGCCGTACCACCTAAACCAACTACTCCAATAAAGCATGTGCCACAACCTGAACCAGTGATTGTTAATCCAATCATTATTGGTAAAGTCGAAAACACCCCGATCAAAGTCAAACCAGAATTTGACACGACGCCGGTGGCTAAACCAGCAATCGTCCAAGAAATTATTGATGCTCAAAACCCAACTGCTCATCCCGCTCCGGTAGTCAAACCGCAAATCATCATTGAAGAAACTGACGAAACAGCTGTCACTGGTGAAACTAGCGATGCTGACCAAATCATTCTTGATAGTTTAAAAACGAAACGTGCTAAGAAGGCAAATGAATAAAACATTTTCACTCACCACGGAAATGACACCGAAGGGTGATCAAGCTAAATCCATTGAAGAACTTACGAATAATATCTTACAAGGTGTTAAGTCGCAAGTTCTTCTTGGCGCTACAGGTACTGGAAAAACCTTTACCATCGCCAATGTCGTGGCCCGTACCCAAAAGAAAACTTTAGTTATCGTCCACAACAAAACTTTGGCCGCCCAATTGTATAGTGAGTTCAAAGAACTTTTCAAAAATAATAAAGTGGAATACTTTGTCTCTTACTTTGATTTCTATCAACCCGAAGCCTACATGCCCCGCACCGATACTTACATTGAAAAGAGTTCAGTCGCCAATGAAGAAATCGAAATGTTGCGTCTGTCGACCATTAATTCCATGGTAAATGAACCAGCCGTTATTGTCGTGGCCTCAGTGGCTTCGATTTACGCTTCGGTTTCACCGGACGATTTTGACGTTTACCGGGTAATTTTAACCACGGGTCAAACGCGTAGTTTAAAGCAATTACAATACGATTTAATTCGTTTACAATTTCACCGTAATAACATCGATTTAAAACCTGGAACATTTCGTCTCAAGGGTGATGTGCTTGAGATTGCTCCCGGACATTCCGATGAATATACCATCCGTATTTCTTTCTATGGCGATACCGTCGAAGCAATCGTAACATTGGACGCCTTAACTGGTGAAGTACGTCAAAAATGAGACACCTATGTGATCTATCCCGCGAACGAATACATCATGAACTTAGACCGTCGTACCGAGGCCCTTGAGCGGATTAAAAGCGAGATGCTAGAACGCGTTAAACAATTTAAATTACAAAATAAACTATTAGAAGCGCAAAGATTAGAAGAGCGTGTGAAGCATGATATTGAATCGCTCGAAGAATTGGGTTTCTGTCCCGGCATCGAGAACTACTCACGTCATTTGGAATTGCGAAAAGAAGGGCAAACTCCTTATACC
>LBCX01000146.1 GCA_001657575.1 Bacteroidales bacterium Barb4 | reverse complement strand
AGATGGGAGACGTGACGGTGAGTCGGCTCGTCCTCTTCGCGCGGTTCGAGCCACTCCATGATGCGCCCGTCCACCCCGATGGTTGTCGGCATCAGGCGGGTACGCATTTCGATCAGTGTACGGACAAGAAGGGAATCGCTTTCCGCGTGCAGGATTTCCGCCGCTTCGAGGGTGTTGGTAAAGAGTTCGCGGATAATCTGGTTGTCCATCGTTGAGCCGGCGGAGATATGCACTACTTCATCGTCGAGGCGGAAAGCATTCTCTGGCGAAGTAGTCGGAGCCGTCACCAGATAGCCGTTGCGCGGGTCTTCCGTCAGCATATCAACAAAGAAAAGGGCGGCTTCCTTCATGACGGGGTACACGTCTTGCAGGTATTCCCTGTCCTGCGTGTATTGATAGTGCGTGTAAAGATGCTCGCAAAGCCATGCGGCAGAGGTGTTTGTTGCTCCCCAAGACGGATGTTCGCCGGGGGCGGTAAACTCCCAGACATTTCCCAAAATATGAGTCACCCAGCCGCGAGCGTTATAGAACACCTTCGCCGTGCGCTGTCCGCTCTCCACCTGCTGCTTTGTCCATTCGACAAGGGGGAGATGCAATTCCGACAGGTTGGCGACTTCCGCCGGCCAGAGGTTCATTTGCAGGTTGATGTTCAGATGATAATCGCTGTTCCAAGGCGTGCGCACCGTATTCGCCCACAAGCCTTGCAGATTGGGAGGGAGCAGACCGGGACGGGTGGAGGAGATAAGCAGGTAACGCCCGAACTGAAAATAGAGGGCGGCAAGTCCGGGGTCGTTCTTGTCCTTCTCGAAGACAAGGAGACGTTCATCAACAGGCATATCTTCCCGCGAACTGTGTCCCAAATTCAGTTCCACACGGTTAAACAGTTCGCCATAGGCGGCGGTATGTTCCTGTTTCAATGCAGCATAGTCTTTTTGCTCCGCTTCAGAAAGCAGGCGGGAGGCATGATCGGCGAAGCCGTCCTTGTCGAAATAGTCGGTTGCCATGCTCACCAGCACAAGGGCTTCGGAGGCATGGCTGACGGTCAGCGTACTGTCGCCGGACGTAAGCGACCCGCCTTGGGGGAGGAGTATGCGGATACGCGCCAGAAACTTCATGCCCTGCGCTTCCTGCGCACCCGTGCCGTCCGGCAAACGTCCCTGCATCAGCAGGTCGCTGCCGTCAACGGAAACCGCATAATGTTCGGGACGGTTCATGCCCAAGGTAAAACCCATATTTGCTCCGGCTTGCAGACGGATGACACCCAAATCACCGGCGAACGAAGTAAACGCCTCGCGGGTATAGGTTACATCTCCTTTCTTGAAAGAGAGCGTGGCGGCAGCCTCTTCCAAGTTCAGCGTCCGTCGGTAGTCCGAAATGGGCGAAGCATCGGGATAATCATATTCAAACCATAAGTTCCCCAACAGCTGGTAACAGCCGTAAGGCGCATCCGCCCCGTCGCCCTGATTGCTCCCCAAACCTTTGCAAACAAACGTATTATACATCAACTGCTGCGCCTCATAATTGCGCCCGGCAAACAGCAGCTTGCGGATATAGTACAACGCCCAGCGGGCATTCGGATTGTCCGTATCCTGTCTGCCGCCCGACCAGAGGGAAATCTCATTCAGCACCACCTGCTCCCGCCCGACACCGCCGTCGGGCATCATGCCAATACGTCCGTTGCCCAAAGGCAGGGACTCCTCCCAGATCCGCGCCGGTCGCGTAAAGAAATAGGACACCGTATGCGGCTCCTTCTTCCGCAGCTCATGGCACCCCGTCAGAAGAACAAGCAGAAAAGCTCCGAAAAAAAGAATCCTTTTCATATATCTGCAGTAAAAAAACGCACAAAAATAACAAAACTACGCCCCCAGCCAAATCCCTGTCCATTCATCATCAAGGCAACTGCTGAGACTTTGCGGCTTTGAGTTTATTCTCACTCTTCCACTGGCGGCGTGAAGACTGTCTTTTTTTATTCTTTAGAGACGAGAGTCATATCCTCGCTGACGAAGCCTTTCGTCTCGCTGACGAAGCCTTATTCCTCACTGACGAAGCCTTAATCCTCGTTGACGAAGCTCTATTCCTCTTTGAAACGGTCAAACCCCCCTTTTTTGTGACCCCTCCCCATGCCTGCAAACGCCGATTTAAGTGGAGTAGCACTTACTTCTCTCTGACTAAGGCTTACTCCTCACTGACTAAGCCTTATTCCTCGCTGACGAAAGGCTTCGTCTCGCTGACGAAGCCTTATTCCACTTCGCGTATGCCCTTCGTCACTAAGGTTGATACCTGTGTCAGCGAATCTCGGTACCAAGTCAGCGAAAGCGATACCGTTGTCGTTTCGCCTCAACCTCACGGCTCAAAGCCGCTTGGAAAAGAGTTTCTTATGCAATTACTCAAATTTTAATGCGTTGACCCTGTGTTAAAGGGTGGTATAATTGTCAGAAGAAAAAACAGTTGTAATTTTGAACCCGTGATACATAAACTCCTCCCATGAAACAAAGCTATTTGATTACCGGTGCCGCCGGCTTTATCGGTGCCAATTTTCTTAAGTATATGCTTGCTGCGCATCCGGATGCAAGGCTGGTTGTCTTGGATTTGCTGACGTATGCCGGAAATTTGAAGACTATTGCCGGAGATATAGACGGTGAGCGTTGCATTTTCGTGAAAGGTGACATCGGTGATGCCGTTTTGGCTGACGAACTGTTTGCAAAGTACGATTTCCGGTATGTGGTTAATTTCGCCGCCGAGAGCCATGTGGACAGGAGTATTGAGAATCCGCAGTTGTTTCTGATAACCAATATACTTGGGACGCAAAACCTGCTTGATGCCGCCCGCAAGGCGTGGGTGACGGACAAGGATGCCGCCGGCTATCCGACATGGCGCGAGGGTGTCCGCTTCCATCAGGTTTCCACCGATGAAGTCTATGGCAGTCTGGGTGCGGAGGGTTATTTCCATGAAACGACCCCGCTCGACCCTCACAGCCCGTACAGTGCCTCCAAGACTGCCGCCGACCTTGTGGCAAAGGCTTATTTCGACACCTATAAAATGCCCGTTTCTGTCACCCGCTGTTCCAACAACTACGGTCCCTATCATTTTCCGGAGAAACTCATACCGCTTCTCATCAACAACATTCTTTCCGGAAAGTCCCTGCCCGTTTACGGCGACGGCACAAACGTGCGCGACTGGCTCTATGTGGAAGACCATTGCAAAGCCATCGACCTTGTTCTCCATCGCGGAAGGGCGGGGGAAGTCTATAACGTCGGCGGTCACAACGAAAAGCAGAATATTGAGATTGTCCACCTAACCATTCGCACCGTCCGCCGTCTTTTGGAGGACAATCCCGCCTTCCGCCAAGCCCTCAAAAAGAAGGTGCTCAACCCTGACGGCAGTATTTCTGTTGATTGGATAAACGACAGCCTTATCACTTTTGTAAAAGACCGCCTCGGACACGACCGCCGCTATGCCATTGACTCGGCAAAGATTACCGCCGAACTGGGCTGGACACCCGAAACTTCCTTTGAACAGGGCATTGTCAAAACCATCCGCTGGTATCTGGAAAATCAGGCATGGACGGAAGAAATCACGGGCGGCGATTATCTGAATTACTACGAAAAAATGTACGGGGACAGGGGAAGCGCAGGTAGGAAAGATATGTGAAATAGCTGTTGCTCTTACCGGACAGGGGCAAAAAAGGCATCAACGATGTGCTCAACAACGGAATATCCCTGCCTGCTTTTGATAACCGTGATGATGTCGAAGCGGACGGGAAGGTTGATGTTGAAATAATTCACATAACCATCGGCGGCGGCAACGAGGCGGTTTATCTTTTTCCGGTTCACTGCCTCTTCGGGGGATATCAGAAAGTCGTCGGTACGTGTTTTCACTTCTGCCACGACCAGCATATCCTCGTCAACAGCCGTAATATCCAATTCAAAGTGATGCCAATGCCAGTTGGTATGCAGGATTTTGTATCCCTTCTTTATCAGAAAGGCTTTCGCGGCTTCTTCGCCCTCGCGACCGGTGTCGTTTTTTTCTGCCATACGTCTTTGGGAAAATCGGTAAACGGCACAAATATAGGTATTCCCTTTTTTATTTAATCCGTCGCCTGTACATTTGCGGGTGATGAAGCAGACACGCAAAAACTCAGCGGCAAAGCCCAACAAACCGCGTATACATCGGGTAGCCTTTATGCTTAATGCAGAGGAGCAGAAAGCGATTATGCGCTACCTCGCCCGCTACAAGATACAGAACAAATCACGCTGGTATCGCGAAACCGTCCTGTCACACATCCTGAAAGTCATGGAAGAGGACTATCCGACCCTCTTCAACGAAAATGAAATGAGACGATGACTGCCCCCCCCCTTGATGATACCTACTTTATGAAACAAGCCCTTGCGGAAGCGCGTACAGCTGCCTCCGAAGGCGAAATTCCCGTTGGTGCCGTGATCGTTTGCAACAATCAAGTCATCGCCCGCGCCCACAATCAAACGGAACTGCTGAACGATGCCACTGCACACGCCGAAATACTGGCTGTGACAGCCGCCTCCGGCACATTAGGTGCCAAATACCTGACGGAATGTACGCTTTATGTCACGGTAGAACCCTGTGTCATGTGCGCAGGTGCCATCGGCTGGGCGCAATTAAGCAAAGTAGTCTATGGAGCCGGTGATGAGAAACGGGGCTTCCGGCGATATGCTCCCCAAGCTCTCCATCCCAAAACAGTTGTCCTGTCCGGTGTATTGGAAGCGGAATGTGCGGAAGAGATGCAGAAATTCTTCCGCGAGAGGCGGTAAACCTGCCCGTTATTTCGTTTTTCTCGCCGCTGTCTTCCGTACCGTCTTCTTCGCCGGTTCCTTGTCTGCGTCCGCAATGATTTGCCGGACTTCTTCCAGCGTCAGTGCGGACGGCTCCGCAACGGCCTTAGGGATTTTGTAATTCTTCTTTTGGAAGGCGATGTAGGGACCGTAACGCCCTTTCAGGATTTCCAATTCAGGTTCTTCCTCAAACTTTTTGATTAAACGTTCCCCGTCCGCCTTTATCTTGTCTTCGATAAGGGCAACGGACTCTTCGAGGGTGATGGTATGCGGATTCAGATGCTTGGGAATGGATACGAACTTGCCGTTGTGGCGTATGAAGGGGCCGAAACGTCCGATGGCGGCTGTCACCGTCTCACCGCCGTATTCGCCTACGGTACGGGGAAGGTCAAACAGTTTCAGGGCTTCTGCCAACGTGATGGTTTCGATGGATTGCCCCTTCATCAGGGAGGCAAACTGCGGTTTCTCGGCGGCTTTCTTGTCGTCCGGATTGGTTGCCAGACCAATCTGCGCAACAGGCCCGAAGCGACCGATTTTCACGAATACGGGCTTGCCGCTCTTGGGGTCAGTACCCAATTCGCGTTCGCCCACTTTATGTTCCGTCCGCAACGCATTTACGGAGTCCACGATCGGGTGAAAGACCTTGTAAAACTTGTCAATAGCCTCTGTCCAGATCAGCTCGCCCTCGGCAATGGCGTCAAATTCCTTTTCGATGCCGGCAGTGAAGTTATAATCCATCACGGCAGGGAAATTGCCCATCAAAAAGTTGTTCACCACTGTGCCTACATCTGTCGGAATGAGCTTGTTCCGGTCGGCACCCGTCACTTCCTCTTCCTTTCTCTCTTTGATGACCTTTTCAGATAAGGTAATAATGCAATAGGAGCGTTTCACGCCCTCTTTGTCACTTTTCACCACATATTCGCGGTGCTGTATTGTTTGGATGGTCGGTGCATAAGTGGAAGGGCGACCAATGCCCAATTCTTCCATACGGCGCACGAGGCTTGCCTCGGTATAGCGGGGCGGGCGTTGCGTAAAGCGTTCGACAGCCTCAATTTGCTGCATGTGCAGTATGTCGTGCAGGTTTACAGCCGGAAGAATACCGTTGCCCTGTTCCTTTTCGCTTTCGTCATCGCTGCTTTCGTGATAGACTTGCAGAAAGCCGTCGAAAACAATCACCTCACCCGTTGCCATGAATTTCTCGGTATTGCCACTAATGGCAATCGAAATAGTGGTGCGTTCCAACTCGGCATCTGCCATTTGTCCCGCAATCGTGCGCTTGCGGATTAAATCATACAGCCGTTTTTCCTGTGCGGTTCCGCTGATTTCAGCCTGTTCGAGATACGCTGGACGGATGGCTTCGTGCGCCTCCTGTGCTCCTTTGCTTTTGGTATGATAGCGGCGAAGTTTATGATACTTTGCACCGTATTCTTTTACGATGGCTTCTCCGGCAGCTTCCAGTGCAGACTCGCTCAGATTGACCGAGTCTGTACGCATATAAGTGATAAAACCCGCCTCGTACAAGCGTTGCGCCACCGACATGGTTTGCGCTACGGAAAAGCCCAGCTTGCGTGCCGCTTCCTGTTGCAGGGTCGAAGTTGTAAAAGGAGGCGCAGGCGATTTCCGCACCGGCTTGGTCGTAATATCTTCAATGGAAAAAGCCGCTTCCTTGCAGGATTCGAGAAAAGCAATCACCGCCGCCTTCTCTTTGATACGCTTGTTCAGTTCCGCCTTCAACAACGTAGTGCCGTCGGGCAAAAGGAAGTTAGCCGTCACACGAAATGCCGCTTCGGAGGTAAACTCGTTGATTTCCCGCTCCCGTTCCACAATCAGCCGCACGGAAACCGACTGCACACGCCCTGCCGACAAGGCAGGCTTCACCTTTTTCCATAAAACGGGCGACAATTCAAACCCAACGATACGATCCAGCACGCGGCGAGCCTGCTGTGCGTTCACAATATCAATGTTAATGTTTCGGGGTGTTTCAATCGCATGAAGAATAGCATTCTTTGTGATTTCATGGAAAACGATGCGGCGCGTATTCTCCGGCTTCAAGCCGAGCGTCTCGTACAAATGCCACGAAATGGCTTCCCCTTCACGGTCTTCATCGGAAGCGAGCCATACCGTTTCGGCGGTTTGCACTTCATTCTTCAATTCGGACACCAGCTTCCGTTTATCGGTCGGCACCGCATATTCCGGTGCGTAATTATGCTCAATATCTATACTGAATTCCTTCGCTTTCAAATCACGGATATGTCCGTAGCTTGACATCACCTTATAATCCTTGCCGAGAAACTTCTCTATGGTTTTAGCCTTTGCCGGAGACTCCACGATCACCAAATTCTTTTGCATATCATCCTTTTTTTGAAATCGGCGCAAACATACATAAATATAGTAGCCGGCAGGCTATTGCTGTAGAAAGTTTTGAGGAGAGACGGAAAGTTATCCTCATATACCGGCAGCCCTGAAAAAACGCCGCCTTCCCTTGCGGGAATTGGTTATAGATTGCACCTTTGCCGCCGTTCGTTTTATAGAGACAAGAATGAACGATACTGACCTTGTGCCCGTGCAGCCGGCTGCACCTACCTGTGCACGCCGGCTGCTCCTACCCCT
>LBCX01000468.1 GCA_001657575.1 Bacteroidales bacterium Barb4 | reverse complement strand
GGTGATGTCGTCCACCGATTCGGCGGCGGTGTTTTCCATTTTGCGTAGCAAGGGGGTGTATTTGAAGGAGAACCTGCGCCCTACGCTGGAGTTGGAGAGCGGGAGCAATGACCCGATGGCGTATATGCTGACGATTATACTGATTTCCTATATTCAGGCGGGGGGGATGAGCGTGGGAGAGGCGGCGATGTCGCTTGCGGTGCAGTTGTCGATAGGTGCGGTGGCGGGTTATCTGTTCGGGAAGCTGGCGGTGCTTCTTATCAACAGGATGAATATTGATAATGCTTCCTTTTATCCGTTGCTGTTGCTGGCAGTGGCGTTTTTCACGTTTGCGGCGACGACGCTGTGCAAGGGGAACGGCTATCTGGCGGTTTACCTGACGGGGCTGGTGGTCGGCAATGCGAAGATTGTGCACAAGAAGAGCATCGGGACGTTCTTTGACGGGTTTACGTGGCTGTTTCAGATCGTGATGTTCCTTGCACTGGGGCTGCTGGTGAATCCGACGGAGCTGTTGCCGATTGCGCCGGTGGGGCTGCTGATTGCGGTGTTTATGATTTTGGTGTCCCGTCCCGTGAGTGTGTTTGCCTGTATGCTGCCGTTCCGGCATTTCTCGCTGCGGGCACGGCTGTATATTTCGTGGGTGGGACTGCGCGGGGCTGTGCCGATTATATTTGCGACTTATCCGCTGATAGCGGGGATTAACCATGCGGGCTTTATTTTCAACGTGGTGTTTTTCATTACCATTCTTTCGCTGCTGATACAGGGGACAACGGTGACTACGTTTGCCCGCTGGCTGAAGATGGAGGACGTGCCGGCGCGTAAGGAAGTGTTCGGCATCGAACTGCCGGAGGAGATAAAGAGCGCGATGAGCGAGATAGAGGTAACGGAGCAGGTGTTAAATCACGGCAACAAGCTGATGCAGCTTACCTTGCCCGACCATACGCTTGCCGTGATGGTGAAGCGCAACGGCAGGTATTTCATCCCGAAGGGAAATACGGAACTGCATCAGGGCGACAAGCTGCTGATGATTTCAGACAATGACGAGGCATTGCTGCAAGCCTATGATGCGCTGGGCGTAACGGATTATACAATGAAGAAGAATTGACGGCTGACGGTTAATGATTAAATGTTTAACGATTAACTGGATGTTCCGCACATTCCTTCGGAATGTAAGATTTCAGCCTCACATGAAGCGCAGCGGAATGTGGGGTTACGGAAAGGCAACGGCAAGAGAGTTCTGAAAGAACGATATATTCTGTCATCCTTTCAGGATTTCATCGGGTTGCCCTTTTCCTAAACCCCACATTCCGCTTCGCTGCATGTGGGGCTGAAATCTTGCATTCCTTCGGAATGTGCGAAACATCCGTTAATCATTACATTCCGAAGGAATGGGAGATTTCAGCCCCACATG
>LBCX01000017.1 GCA_001657575.1 Bacteroidales bacterium Barb4 | reverse complement strand
AGAAGAAAAACCGTGCAGTCTGTGCAATCCGCGTAATCTGTGCCAACTCCCCAAGACGTAATAGGCAATCGTCGGCAGCAGAGCTATGCCAAGCAGAAAGGCAGAGATAAGCGCAAAGGTCTTTGTAAAGGCAAGCGGCTTGAACAGTTTCCCTTCCTGTGCCTGCATGGCGAAGACGGGCAGGAAGCTGACAATGGTAGTCAGCATCCCCGTGCTGAGTGCGCCGGACACTTCCTTTACGCTTTGATAAATCAGATTGGCAAAGGCTTTGCCACTGCGAACGACCGTATCCTTCCCTTCCTCAATATGTCGCAGAATACTTTCAACGAAAACCACGCCGACATCGACCATCACCCCAATGGCAATGGCAATGCCCGACAGGGCGACAATGTTTGCCTCCACGCCCGTATAACGCATAATAATAAAGGTGGAAAGGACGGCAACGGGGAGAATGCTGGATATAATGACTGAGGCGCGGAGATTGAAGACGAGGACGAGGACAACAATAATGCAAATCAGTATCTCGTGCGAGAGAGCCGTTTCGAGTGTGCCGATGGTTTCGCGTATCAGTCCGCTGCGGTCGTAGAAAGGGACGACGGTCACTTTCGATACCGTCCCGTCCGCCAGCGTCTTTTGCGGGAGACCGGCGGCGGATTCGGCAATCTTGTCCTTCACATTGTCTATCACTTGCATCGGATTGGAGCCGTAGCGGGCAACGACCACACCGCCGATAGCCTCCACGCCCTCCTTGTCCAAGCCGCCGCGACGCGTTGCCGGGCCCAGCGTAACAAAGGCGACATCCTTAATCCGGACGGGAACGCCGTCCCTGACCGTTACGACCGCTTCTTCCAAGTCGGACACGTTCTTTATATACCCCAAACCGCGAACGAGATATTCCGCCATGTTCATCTCCACCGTTTCCGCACCAATGTCGAGGTTGCTCTTCTGTACGGCATTCATCACATCCATGACGGACACGGCAAACGCCCGCATCGCATCGGGGTTTATCTCCACCTGATACTCCTTGACAAAGCCGCCGATAGAGGCAACATCGGCAACGCCGTCTGTCGCCGTGAGGGAATACTTGACGTAGAAATCCTGCAACGTCCGCAGTTCGTCCGGATCCCAGCCGCCGGCAGGTTCGCCCGTCTCAGGGTTCCGCCCTTCGAGCGTGTACCAGAACACCTGTCCGAGTGCCGTAGCGTCAGGCCCCAAAGCAGGCTGAACGCCCTCCGGCAAAGTCCCCGCCGGCAGCGAGTTCAGTTTCTCCAACACGCGCGAGCGGCTCCAATAGAACTCTACCCCGTCGTCGAAAATAATATAGATGAACGACATGCCGAACATGGACGTGCTGCGTATCGTCTTCACACCCGGAATGCCGAGCAGGGAAGTGGTCAGCGGATACGTCACCTGCTCCTGAATGTCTTTGGGCGAGCGACCCATCCATTCCGTGGCAACAATCTGCTGATTTTCGCCGATATCCGGAATGGCATCTACGGGGACAGGGTCGCGCGGCAATATCCCGCTCTGCCACTCAAACGGCGACACCGACACGCCCCACACAACAATAACAACAAGCAATAAGACACTTATCAGCCTGTTATCCAAGAAATATCTGATGATTCTGTTAAGCATACAATTGGATTAGATGATTTTCCTGTAAGAATATAGCACCACGAAGAGGGGTTCACCACGGAGACACGGAGAACACGGGGAGAGGAAATATATTCTCCGTGCCCTCTGTGCCTCTGTGGTAAATCCTCTTTGCAAGGAAATATCATCTAAATCCGGAACACGCAGATCAAGGACAGCAGATCTGCATCATATTCGGCTAATCCGCCGGGAGGGAAAGAGCGTTGTATAATAAGGAAGTCATCCGGTGCATCCCGTTTCAATAAGCGGTCGGATACAAAGAAAGCCGGCAGCAAGTCATGCGAAGAAATACCGACGGACACTTCCTGCTGCGGCGTTTGATAATCATCCGTTGCCACTTCCACCGTATAATCGGAGCAGCAACTGCCGGCTTCTCCCTCTTCTTCTTCACCGCCGCAGCATGACCGTTGCAAATCATCACCCGTAAGGCTGACGGAATGCAGACTGCCCCCGCAATAATGGAATGCCAGCGTAGGCTTGACAGCCGCCGCCAGCGTGAGGAAGAGCAAGAGGATGGATAATGTCCGTTTCATTCAGGAATGAAGATGTTAGCGGTGTAGGCGGCTGTGTCGCCAACCGTAGCCGAAATAGATAACAAGCCCTGCGGCTGTCCAGAGTATCAGCCTGAGCCATGTGTTCCAAGGGAGTGAAACCATTTGCAAAATGCAGATAGCAGCACCCAAGAGGGGCAGGAAGGGAGTAAAGGGAACACGGAAAGGGCGTTTCAACTCCGGATGCGTTTTGCGCAGGACGACAATGGAGAGGCAGACGATGGCGAAAGCCATCAGCGTGCCAATGGAAACCAACTCCGTTAGGACGTGCAGAGGAAAGAGACCGGCGAACAAGGCGGTAAGAATGAAGGCGAGGACGGTCGCATTGAGAGGCGTACCGCTTTTACTGTTTACTTTGGAGAGGGACGGCGGAATAAGCCCGTCTTTGGATATGGCATAATAGATGCGCGACTGTCCCAGCATCATCACCAGTATCACCGAACTAAGTCCGGCTAAGGCTCCCAACTTGATGAAGGGGCTTAACCATGCCAATGCTTCGCCTGCGCTGTCAATCGCCAGAGCAATGGGCGCATCCACATGAAGCTCCTTGTAATTGACCATTCCGGTGAGGACGGTTGTCACCAATATATAAAGTACGGCACAGACAAGAAGGGATATAAGGATGCCTCTGGGCATGTCTTTCTGCGGATTGCGCGTTTCCTGAGCGGCGGTAGAAAGGGCATCGAAACCGAGATAGGCGTAAAAGACTACACCCGCACCGCGAAGTATCCCGCTCCAGCCGTATCGCCCGTACTCGCCGGTGTTTTCGGGGATATAGGGATGCCAGTTGGCAGTGTCGATATAGGACATGCCGAACCCGATGAAAAGGAGTATCACGGCTACCTTGACCACCACGATGATATTGTTGATAAAAGCCGATTGCTTGATGCCGCCGAGAAGGAAGGCGGACACAAGGGCGACAATGAACACGGCGGGGAAATTAATCAGACTGCCTGTCAGCACCCACTGCCCGTCCGGCAAATGCTCGAAGGTGGATTGTGTGAGTTGTGCAGGAAGCCCGATGCCCCACCCGTTCAGCAGGCTCAGCATATATCCCGACCAGCCGACGGCAACGCTTGAGCAGGCGAAGAGATATTCCAGCACAAGCGTCCACCCGATAAACCATGCCGGCAACTCCCCCATCGTGGCATAGCTGTAGGAATAGACACTGCCCGAAACAGGTATCATGGCAGCAAATTCGGCATAGCACAACCCCGCCAGCACGCAGGCGAGAGCCGATATAAGGAAAGAGAGCGTCAGGGCAGGCCCCGCATAATCCGCTGCCGCCTGTCCGGTAATCACAAAGATGCCCGTCCCCACAATCGCCCCAATACCCAAGGTCACAAGATTGCCGACGGAAAGCGTCCGCTTCAAGCCGCCGTTAGAAGTGCCTGCTTCATGCAGCATAGCCGCTATATCTTTCTTTTTGAACAGCCTATCTGTCATATTATTCATTCCTGTTATTTGATGTTACGCAGAAGCCCCAAAGGGGCAAGAGATTTCAGCCCCACATGCAGCGGAGCGGAATGTGGGGTCAAGACAAGTGTATATCAATAAAGTTCTGAAAGAACGATACAAACAACAAACAATGGTTTACAGTGCAATATATATTCGGTCTTCCTTTCAGGACTTCCTTGCCGGCATCACCATTAACCCCACATTCCGCTTCGCTGCATGTGGGGCTGAAATCTCTTGCCCCTTTGGGGCTTCTGCGTAACATCAACTGTCAATTTTATTCATCTTCCTCTTCGTCCGTCGGCGGCGCAGGCTTCACAAAGCAGGCACTTAATTCATAAAGCGCATAGAGCGGGATAAACACGAGGCTCAGCGTAAACGGGTCGCCGCTCGGTGTGATAAAGGCTGCCGCCACCAGCAAAGCGACTACCGCATGTCGCCTGTAATTATGGAAAAAGCCGCGATGCAGCAAACCCAGCTTGGACAGCAGCCATGACACCAGCGGCATCTCAAAGACAATCCCCATGATAAAGATGAGCATCAGGAAATTGTCCATATACGATTCAAGCGAAACCTGTTCAGTTATCGCCTCGCTGATCTGATAAGTCGCCAAAAAGCGCAGTGTAATGGGGAAAACGGTGAAATACCCTACCGAACATCCGAGAAAAAACATGAGCGTCCCGAATAGGAACACCCATTTCACATCCTTTTTCTCCTCTTCATACAAGGCAGGACTGATAAACTTCCACACCTCAAACATCAAATAGGGAAACGCCAGCACCAACGCCATCCAGAAAGAAGTCGTCATGTGCGTAAAGAACTGCGACGCCATCTTAATGTTGAAAATGTTAATCCGGAAAGCCGTATCGCAGAAGTCACTGACCACCCCGAAATAATTCCCCGCCTTGCAGAACACGCGGTACGTGATGAAGTCCCCCCGCGTAGGTGCCAGCACAAAAGCATCAAACAAGCCATACTTGCCGCGCATAAAGGCAAACAGCAGAATGGCAAACAAGAAGAGTGCTAAAACAGAACGGAATAAAGTCCAGCGAAGTTCTTCCAGATGATCCCAGAAAGACATTTCATCTTGTTGCATCCCGCCTTACTTCTTAGTATCCGTGTCGTCTAATTTTATGTCGTCTTCCAACCCTTTCACACCGTCCTTGAAGTTCTTGACACCCTTGCCGATGCCCTTCATCAGTTCGGGTATTTTCTTGCCTCCGAAAAGTAATAATATAACGATGGCGACAATGATGATTTCGCCCGTCCCAAGATTTCCGAGAAATAATAATCCGTTCATACTGTTCTTTTATTATAGTAGTTAGAGTAGGCAAATAGTCATAAACGGCGCAAAGATACAACAGCGAATGAAAAACGGGTGCTTTCTTCAGGGTAAATATTAACTGTGTTTCTCTTGCTTAACGGATGCTACGCAGAAGTCTCTTCGGATTTGCATTGGAGCTGCAATAAAAAAGAGATACAAAATCTTGCGTCATATTCACATTAAAAGAAGCAATAGGAATATTTGGAACCCCTTTTCTCTAAAAGAAAGATATTTTCTGCCCTGTTTGCGCAAAATACTTGCAAATGCTCATAAAGGGTGATTGAAATACATTCTCATATTTGTAATTTTGCCTGTGAAAAAAGAGAAGCGAACAGGGGAGAACAATGAAAATAATCTATGACGCACATATCTATCTGAGTCAAAAAACCGGTGGAATTTCAAGGTATCATTATGAATTGTTCAAAGGGATGCGACAGTTGGGGCATGATGCAAAGATTGTCGGATTGTTCGTTAAAAATCAATATTTGTTATCCGACAGCCGCTATAAGAAATCATTTCTTCACGACCCGACAGCCTCTCTTGCCCTTCTTAACAAGATTGCTTTGAAATATGCTTTGAAGCGGGCGACGGCAACTGATATTTTTCATCCGGCAAATGCCTACAGCTATTTATATACGGAAATGCGGCAGGTGAAAAATAAAGTATTTACCATACACGATATGATTGTTGAAAAACAAGAAGCACTGTCCGGCGGTAATAAACTGCATTTTGCCCAAAATGCCGACAAGATTATTGCCGTATCCGAAGCAACAAAAAAAGACATCGTTGAAATATGGGGTATAGAAAAAGAAAAAATAGAAGTTATTTATCACGGCTCATCGCTATCCCCCCAGCTTGCAAAACAGCCGGCTACACCGCTTCCCGACAGTTTCTTGCTGTATGTAGGAAGCAGGAACGGACACAAAAACTTTACCCGCTTTATTCATGCAACAGCCCCCTTGTTGAAAGGAAACAGTACGCTCTATCTTGTTTGTGCCGGCGGACGTGCCTTTTCGCATGAAGAATCACTGCTGATAAAAGAGTTGGGGATTGAAAGGAAAGTTATAGCCTGCCCCAATATAACCGACAGCGAATTAGCTTGTCTCTATTGCAAAGCAAAGGCGTTTGTTTTTCCGTCCCTGAATGAGGGTTTCGGCATTCCTGTTTTGGAAGCATGGGCTTGCAAGACTCCTGTTATCCTGAGCGATAATCCTTGTTTTAAGGAAGTGGCGGCGGAAGCGGGATACTATTTTGCACCTGATTCACAGGAATCAATCAGGGAGGCGGTCGGAAAAGTTTTATCGGATCAATCATTGCAGACGGATTTAATAAAGAAAGGAACAAGCCGCCTCCGTCTTTTTTCTTGGGAAAAAACAGTTTCGCAAACGGATAAGTTATATCAATCTTTATTATAAATGGTCAATCTATTTCCTGCAACACCCTTGATTACTGTCGTTACCGTAGCATATAACAGCATTGATACACTTGAAAAAACGATCCAAAGCGTAATGACCCAAGATTATGGTAGCATGGAATACATCTTGATTGACGGCGGTTCGACAGACGGTTCGATTGATATGATTAAAAAATATGCCTCCCGACTTTCGGCATGGATGTCAGAGAAGGATAACGGTATCTATCATGCAATGAATAAAGGTATCCGGATGGCATCGGGGGAATGGATTTGTTTTCTTAACAGCGGAGATGTTTTTGCGAATACCTCAATACTCAATAAAACGGTTCAATCAATAACCCGCTTGTCTGGCTCCCCGCAGATTGTGTACGGGAATATTTTGGTAAGAAATCCTGACGGGACATTGACAGAACGAATCGCCAAGGAGCCTTGCAACATACACCGGATGTATTTCTGCCATCAAAGTGCTTTTGTTAAAACCTCTCTGATGAAGAATTATTTGTTTGACGAACGTTATAAATTCTCTGCGGATTTGAAATTCTTTAAACAGTGCTACTACAATCGGCAGGCATTTATTCATTTGAACCTTCCTGTGGTAATTTACGATACAAACGGCATTTCCAATACGCGCCGCGAAGACGGGCTTCGCGATAATATAGCAGTTGTCAAAGCAACAGACCGCGGACTAAAAAAATACCTATTTCTTCTCCGTCTGTATTTTGTTATTTATTGGCGAAGATTAACTGGGAAAAAACAGAAGTGCAAACAAGAAGTAAAATAATATAACTCATACCCATTTTTTGGCGAAGAGCGTTTGAGCCGTTTGACTCCAACTTTATCTTGCTTTACCGTATCTTTGGCGTAAAAATGTAACACCTATTAATAAAACAAGCAATATGGAAAATGAAGAGTTGGATGATTTTTATGATGAGGATGATGCAGTTGCATTTATCCGGAATTATCTCCCCCAAGAGCTGAAAGGGAAGTTCAGTGATGACGATATTAATTATATCGTGGATCTGATGTACGAATTTTATGAAGACAAAGGCTGGCTGGATGAAGACAGCGAAGAAGAAATCAATGTGGACATTGATACGGATGAATTGGCGGAGTTTATTGTAAAGAATGCGCTTAAACAGAAAGTAGGACAGTTCAAACGGGAAGAAATCCTGCTCATTGTGGAGGGAGAACTTGCTTATTGCGATTCTGTTGGAATGTTTGACGATTGATTAAAAAAATAAAGAGAGACAGAGCCTGCGCCCTGTCTCTCTTTTCCTGTTTTGCTGATTCGGGTTAAAATCTTACAGTTCCCAATTCGTTGCCCAACAGATGAAGACCTTCCTGAATCTTTGTGCATTGTTTTTCGGAGGCAAAAGCCAATCCCTTTTTATACTGCCGTAGCAAGGAGTCATTTACTCCTATTTTTTGAGACAGCTTGCTTACGTTTATCCAGTCGAAATAATTGAAAAAAGATTGCATATCGTATTTGTATTCTATCTCCAGATTTTCCAGACCTGCCGGTATTTCTTTTGCTTCTTCTTTCAACATTGTTTTGTACTCTTCAAAGGCGGCAAGCATCTCTTTTTTTGCTTCTTCCACGCTAAATCCCTGTCCGTTCAATCCTATTTCCGGTAACTCGTCTTCTACATAGACCGAATAGAAACCATCGTTGTTCTTTTCGATGATTGCCGTGACTTTCATTGTTTCATTTGTTCCTTTTCCGCTTTCCATAACAGACTGATTTATTCATTTATAATAATTGCTTTCGTATATATTATCATTAAATCCCTGCCGCTTTTCGTATATTCTTCTCTGTACCTTCAGGCATTTCTTGGCTCGTATGCCTACTTACGGGAAAACATTTCTCCGTAATGGGACTGTAATACCAATCATGGTTGGAGCCATGTCTTTTAATACGGCAACCGACTTTTTCAAGCTCGCGTCTTAATTCTGATATTTTCATAGCTTGTATTGATTAAACTTGCGACGCAAAGGTAACAATTTTGTTATAAAAATAAAGAGAGACAAAGCCTGCGCCCTGTCTCTCCCGTTCGTTGAGGTTCGAGTTATAGCATTATAGTTTATCGAAAGCTTGTTTGAGGTCGGCTTTTATGTCATCGATGTTTTCGATGCCGACGGATATGCGCAACAGACCCGGTTCCACACCTGACGCACGTTGATCTGCGGGCGAGAGTTGTTCGTGTGTCGTAGCCGACGGGTGGATGATCAGCGATTTGGCATCGCCCACGTTAGCCAAGTGGCTGAGGAGTTCGACGTTGTTGATCAGATTGTCGGCGTTGGACGGATCGCCCTTAATTTTGAATGTGAGGACGGCACCGGGGCCTTTGGGGAAGTATTTCTTTGCCAACTGATGGTATTTGCTACTCTTCAATCCGGGATAGTTAACGTATTCCACCTTCGGATGTTTTTCGAGCCATTCTGCCAATTCCTGCGTGTTCTGCACGTGACGTTCTATGCGGAGAGAAAGCGTTTCAAGTCCCTGCACAAGCAAGAAGGCATTGAATGGACTGAGGGTGTTTCCCCAGTCACGAAGACCTTCTACGCGAGCGCGGGTATTGAAAGCAATGTTGCCGAACGGGCCGTTTGTGCCAAATACGTCCCAGAATACCAAGCCGTGATAGCTGTCGGATGGTTCGGTGAATGCAGGGAACTTGCCATTGCCCCAGTTGAACGTACCGCTGTCCACAATCACGCCGCCGAGTGATGTACCGTGTCCGCCGATCCACTTGGTGGCAGATTCAACGACAACGGCTGCGCCATGCTCAATCGGGCGGAAGAGAAAGCCGGCTGCGCCGAATGTGTTGTCCACAATGATGGGGATATCGTGCTTTTGGGCTACGGCAGCGATAGCATCGAAGTCGGGCACATTCAATTCGGGATTGCCGATGGTTTCCAGATAGATGGCTTTCGTGTTCTTGTCAATCAGTTTTTCAAAAGAAGCAGGTTCATCGTTCGGAGTGAAGCGTGCTTCAACGCCTAAACGTTTGAATTGCGATTTGAACTGGTTGTATGTCCCACCGTAAAGGTGTGAGGTAGTGACAAAGTTGTCACCCACTTGCAAGATATTGTTCAAGGCGATGAATTGCGCAGACTGTCCGGTGGAAGTTGCCAGCCCGTTCACACCGCCTTCAAGAGCGGCTACGCGCTTTTCAAACACATCGGTGGTCGGGTTTTGCAGGCGGGTATAGATATTCCCAAACTTGCGAAGACCGAAGAGATCGGCACCGTCCTTTGCATCTTCAAATACAAAAGAAGTTGTCTGGTAAATAGGGAGTGCACGTGCATGAGTGGTTTTATCCACTTCCTGCCCTGCATGTACTTGCAGGGTCTCAAATTTGTAATTGCTCATGATGTCTCGTTTTTTTTATAATGGATATTCTTCAAAGGCGTACAGAACGGTAGATAAGTAGCGTTCGCCTGTATCCGGCAGGATGATGACGATGTTCTTGCCCTTGTTTTCTTTTTCTTTGGAAAGTTCGAGAGCGGCGAAAGTGGCAGCTCCGGAAGAAATACCAACCAATAAGCCTTCGCTCTTGGCAAGTTCGCGACTTGTGCGGATGGCATCATCGTTGGAAACGGGGAAGATGCGGTCAACGACAGCCGCGTCAAAGTTGCGGGGAACGAAACCTGCGCCTATACCCTGTATCTTGTGCGGACCGGACTTGCCACCGGAAAGTACGGGAGAGTCTGCCGGTTCAACGGCAACAACCTTGATGTTGGGGTTAAGCTCTTTGAGACGTTTGCCGGTACCGCTGACCGTACCGCCTGTGCCTACGCCGGAAATGAGAATGTCCACCTTGCCGTCCGTGTCGCGCCAAATTTCTTCGGCAGTCGTTTTCTTGTGTACTTCGGGGTTGGAGGGGTTCTCAAACTGTTGGAGAATAATAGAGTCAGCAATCTCTGCCCGCAGAGCTTCAGCCCTTGAAATAGCCCCTTTCATGCCGTCCGCACCGGGGGTCAATACCAACTCTGCACCCAAGGCTTTCAAAAGGTTGCGACGTTCCACGCTCATCGTTTCGGGCATGGTAAGTATCAACTTATAACCCTTGGCGGCTGCGATAAAGGCAAGTCCAACACCGGTATTGCCGCTTGTAGGCTCGATGATGGTTGTCCCTTTCTTTACTATGCCTTTGGCTTCGGCGTCTTCGATCATCGACAGAGCGATACGATCTTTTACACTGCCCAACGGGTTGTAATACTCAATTTTACCAATCAGGTGCGCCTGCGCATCCTTACTTTTTCCGAAACCGTTCAACTCCAACAAAGGAGTATTACCTACAAGTTCTGTAAGATTTTTTGCAATCTTTGCCATATCCTTATTAAATGTTATTTAAAATATTATTTTTTGTCCGACAAAGATACAATCAAAAGGTCAATGATAAATAGCACAATCGTGGTATTTTTAAGCGAAAAGTAATTGCTTACATTTGCAAACAATGTTTAACGGTTTTAACATCCTACGATCTATGAGAACTTTTTTACTTGCCGACAACCAAGATATAACCCGCAAGGGGATTGCCGCCCTGCTCTACGAGGAAGGGCTTTCCGGACAGACGACAGAAGTGAAGACACGGAAAGAATTGCAGGAAAAATTACACACGTACCCTGCCGCCGTTGTGGTGTTAGATTATACATTATTTGACTTTTCATCCTTGCAGCAGATGCTTATTATAAAGGATAAGGCTAAGGAATCTTCATGGATTCTTTTCTCCGATGAATTGGCGGAACATTTCCTGCGCAATGCCTTGATTTCGGATCCCACGCTGAGCATTGTAATGAAACACGACACTGTGGACGACATCAGGGAAGCCCTGCGCCATGCCGTCTATAATAAGGTATGGCTTTGCGAATCCGCCGAACATATTTTGCACCATTCCGAACCCGTTGTTGCGACTCCCGGTCTTCTGACTGCTTCCGAAAAAGCCATCCTCCACGAAATATCCCTGGGCAAGACAACCAAAGAAATTGCGTGGGAGAAAAATCTCAGTTTTCACACAGTCAATTCCCATCGGAAGAATATTTTCCGCAAGCTGGAGGTGAACAATGTGCAGGAGGCGGTCAAATACGCCATTAAGGCAGGGATATTTGATATGACGGATTATTATATTTGAAAAAAGCGTTTAATTCTTTAATAATAGATGCAGAATAAAAATCAACACCCTCCCTATTGACATGAGAATAACTATTAAAAGCATAATCATCAGGAACAACGTGATTCTGAGGAGGGACTAAAAAAGGTATTTCATTTTTTAATAAGAAAGCATTTACTTCTTCTGCATTTTCTTTGATTATACGAAATCCACTTTCTATAATTATTGGAGGAATTATTATTACTTCACACGATTTGTTTTTCAAATCATTTATTTTTTTCACAAAGTATTCTCCAAATTCATAGTTGAAGTATGTTGACTTTTTAGGCAAATTAAATTCCGGCTTCATCGATAAATCCCAATGCCTGCAATAGTCTCCATATTCATTAAATCCGGACACTGAATAAATTTCTTTTCCAACACGATTGGAATGAAAAGAAGATAGTAAATATTTAATTTTTGCTTCACAAATAGAAGGCAGCCCTTTTAATACATTAATTTTTTGTTGTGTATTCAATAAATTCAGTTTTTTATATCCAGTCAAATACATAATATGAGACAAAGCCTCTGCTAATCCATAGGCCTCTTCTTCAAAAAAGAAACAATATTCAGGAGCAAAGACTATTATATCATTCTCTTTCGCATAAGAAGAAATGTCATCTATCATATATTTTAATCCGATACCTCCGGTAAGACCATAATTAATTACATTTATATGTAAAGAATCTTTTATCATCTTGCTGTCTATACTAAAATTCAAGCTACTGCCTCCTACAAAAATCAACCTTGGAGCAGTAGAGTCCTGCTGAAGCAGAGCGCATTTTTTATTATAGGCTAAATAATAGTTATCCGGATTGTATGGAAGGAAAAAGAATATGAAAATGTATATAGATAAAATTATTGTCGCTAATATAGTTATTTTTAATATAAATCTTCTCATTTGATTTTGTCTTATAAGTTAAAACCGGAAATAAATAAATTCTGTTGATGTACCTGCATACATAAAGGTAATGAAACACAATAGCAGATATAGCCCCCATCTAATAATTGAATTAGATAGAAATTTCACATCTTCTATTTGTAAAGCATGTTCCTTATCTCTTTGATACCACTCTATTATTAGCAAAACAGCAGCATAAACAAGTCTCCGTAGTCCTCTATTATCCGGAATAGAGAACAAGGAAGAGGAAAACATCTGACACACAAAATCCCATGCCTGCCCGATATTCTCTGCTCTAAAAATAATTAGTCCAAATGACATCAATATAAAAGTAGCAAACATTTTACTTGCATCTTTCAGCGTTGGAAGTCCATATTTATTTATTTCAAGTTTACTCTTTTTGAAGAAAGAACCGGAGAGCATTAACGGGATATACAATAGACCACTATACAAACC
The DNA here is from genome assembly GCA_001657575.1 of Bacteroidales bacterium Barb4. GTDB lineage: Bacteria > Bacteroidota > Bacteroidia > Bacteroidales > Tannerellaceae > Barb7. The sequence continues at coordinate 9,195 of LBCX01000017.1, read as the reverse complement.
AAATATCGCAAAAGTCCAATTTGCACCATGCCATAATCCGACAAGTACGAATGTTATGATGATAGCAGATATAGTTCCCCATATTCCGCTATTTCTGAATTTAATATTTAAAGGCATAAAAACATAATCTGTAAGCCAAGAAGTTAAAGATATATGCCAGCCTCTCCAAAATTCCGCAATATTTTTCTTAAAGAAAGGGTATTTAAAGTTTGAGGTAATTCTAAATCCTAAAATTTTTCCGACGCCGATAGCCATATCCGAATAACCGGAAAAATCGGCATACAGTTGTACAGAATATAAAAGAACAGAAATGAAAATGTTTATTCCGGGGGTTATTAAAATATTATCCCAAACTAAATCTACACACGTTGCAATATTATCGGCAATTACCATCTTTTTAAACATCCCCCATAAAATCTGCCGGCAACCGTCAACTGCCAAATCATAATTAAAGGTACGTTTTGATTGTAATTGCGGGATAAATGAATTCGGTCTGTCAATAGGCCCGGACATTATCGTCGGAAAAAAAGCCACGTATGTGGCAAAAGTTACCATATTCGTTGTCGGCTCTATATGTTGCCTGTGTATTTCAATTACATAACTGATAAGTTTGAATGTGAAAAAGCTGATACCTAACGGCATTATAATATTAAAAGTACTCCAATTGGTACTCAACCCGATCGAAGAGAATAAATCACTGAATGAAGTTATAAAGAAATTCAGATACTTAAAATACAATAGAAGCCCGACTCCCAAACAAACGCCTAATGTAGTCAGTAGAGAAGCTCTTGAAGAAGCCGCCTCATTTGATTTGCCTATTAAAATTCCCAACACATAGAAAACCCCTGTTGCCAACAGCAGTAGTGGAACCATTCTCCAATCAGCTATTCCGTAAAAAATGTAGCAGGACAGCAACAGCAATATATTTTGTTCCTTTACTTTCTCTTTCAGAGGAAAGTAATAGATTAAAAAAACACAAAGGAAAAATAATAGGAATTGGATTGAATTAATTATCATACTTTATTTGTTTACGATCTCAATCTTTTTTATATAGATAACATATTTGTCTATTATCTATTCTAATGAAATTTGAAATTATCAAGCATTTTCCAACTTTATAGCAATACAATCAATCATCTCTCCCACATTCTTCCAAAATAAAATTTCTTTAGAAGTAAATTTTATCCTTAATTGTTTCTCAATAGTAACAACCAATTGGATATGTGATAAAGAATCCCATTCGTCCACATCATCGGCAGTTGTTTCATCGGTTAGCTTGATTTCTTCATTATCCAGCACATCAATAAAAATCCCTTGTACTTTCGCTAAAATTTCTGACTTTTTCATGTTTACAATTATTATTTATTTTGATATTATCTTTTCTTTAAAATAAAAGCAACAACAATAGGTATTTTCCTCTTCTCGGCTTTTTCTATTGGAACATTGTTCGTATTAACAGCAATATAATCAAAGATAGTAAAATTTGACTCCGTAAATAGTTTTATAATTTCATTCAAATTGTTGAATAAATAAATATGGTCAGGTTGGGGAGCATTAATAGCTGTAGTTATAAATATGTAAGAGTCATCCGATATTACTTGATGAATTTTGTTTAAAAATTTTGATGGGTTTTCTACATGTTCTAATACTTCACCCATTACTACGGCATCAAATAATTCCTCATTACGGTAATTGAAAAAATCTTCATGAAGAACCGAATATTGCTTATTATTCGTCTTCATTGAATGATTAATATAATGCTGTGTTAACTCTACACTTGTCTTTGATATATCAACAGCTATATACTTTCGGAAATCAGTTTGCTGCATAGCTGTTACCATATACTCTCCATGACCGGGTCCTATCTCAAAATAAGTCTCACCTTTCTTCTGCAATTGCAGATACGTACAAAAAAAGCGCATTACTTCACGATGGACAACCCAAAGATATGTAGACAATCCAAGTCCCACCGTGTAATTGTTCATATATATCGGATCTTTATAATAACTCTCAACTTCAGTAAATGTTGAAAATCGATACTTGTTATGTTCCGTAAAATAAAGTTGATCCTCCATTAAGAAAAAAATCATATTCAAATATTTATCTGCAATTTGCTCAATGGTATTATTTTCTCTCTGCATATAAAAATTTAATAGATTTTCTAATTTGACTATCTCTTCATTCGTAATATTCGCTAAGGAATTATTTAAGGATTTTGCGTGAATAGGATTCTTTTTCCCTATAATATTGAGAAACTCTTGTATGATATTTTCCATAATATATCTACTTAATAGTTTTTATAAAACATTCCATACTCTCATATTTACCTGCCTCTAAAACATACAACTCCCGTTCACTGTCAGACACAGGCGTAAACCCTAAATTTTGATAATGCTCTTTTACCATTTTGTTTTTTGGAGTCTCTATATATTCGCCGATAATTTTCTTAAAACCGTTCGCTTTGGCATATTCCATGATTGTATTTAATGTGAAATTTTCCATGCCTCGCTTTAATACACGGCAACTCATAAACCAAGTATCAATGAATAAAGTTTCTTCATCCTGCTTTTCCAGAATAACGACACAGATAAGTCCGTTATCCCCAAACTTATCGGATAAGGTAAAAGTGAAATTTTTATAACGGTCGTCCGCAGATAACCGCTTGACATCGGCTTCGGTATAACGGACGGTACGCAAATTAAACTGATTGCTTCGTTGCGACAGTTGTGCCGCACGCGGAATATTAAACGGGTCAAATCCTTTTACTTCCGATACCATATTCAGACTTTTCAGGAAATCCGATTCATTGGCAAAAACTTTCTGTAAAGATGCCCGTTGCGCTTCTGTCTGATACTGTCTGGTGCGGTCGGCATCCGCTTTGGAATAAGATACCGTTTCAAAAAGATTTAGACTATACAGGTATTCCAAATAGTCCCCCGGATCTTCCGGCAGTTCGGGAATGGTAATTTCCGGTATATTTTCCCGTACAATGCTGCGTTCAAAAGGATTGTCATCTAAAAAAACCATAGAATCAAACCCAATATTAAGGACGGACTGTATTTGCCGGATATTATCCGCCTTATTCTCCCAATTAGCCATAAACACGGATATATCATCCAATTTCAGAACCATATCCGGATGTTTTATAAACGGCTCCTTTGCTGTTTCTTCATTGTTTTTGGAACATACGGCGATAATAATCCCCCTGTTCTTCAATTTCTTAATCCATTGCTGAAATTCGGTAAACGCTTTTCCGATGCCCAGCCCGTGTCCCAGCTGAATATTTTCCGTTCCGTCGTCACCAATCACTCCTCCCCATATCGTATTGTCAAGGTCAAGTATCAAACATTTCTTAAACTGTCCTTGCGCCGCACAAACAATATCCATGACACGGGATGCCATATACGGGAGAATATCCAATGACAAAACCATTTCCGTGCCGATATAAACGGAAGAGTCAAACATTACATTACGCCCGAATTGATGCTGTAAAGCGGCTATATCGCAAATAAAAAGATTTGGATATTGCCGCGACAGATTCATTAATTCATAATTGAGTTTGCGCACCTGATAAGTAAAGGAACTTTCCACTTTGTTGGAAAAACTGCCGAAAACGGTATCGTCAATTTCAGGATAATTGAAATAAATCAACCTTCCGGAAAAAGAATTACCTGTCTGCCGGACAAATTCCAAACGTTCATCCGCCAATAACGATTGCTTTTCTGATTGCTGTTTATTGTAATTGGATAACAGTTTATGAGCGGACTGGAACACGATTATATAATCCGCCCGAAAGGCATAAAGTTCCGAAGCCGTATCCATAAATTGGCGTTCCACCTGATTATATTCGGCTTCAAAAAAGTTCAGATTATATCCCCTTTCTACGGCTGTCCCTTTTATTGCCGCAGCCAAAAATTGAGTAGCCGTATCACCCAAAAGGGCAACTTTCAGGCAAGGAAAAGAACCGGCATCTTTCTTCAAAATGCGTTTTAATTCTTTGAATGTGGAAATAATATCCTTTTGCATAGCCGACAAACAAGTATCAGTTCTTTTTATATTGATTAAAGGCGGCGAATGTACATGAAAAACTCAATGCTTGTTTGACTTTTATTCAAAAGAAATCAGGCACCGATGATTCCCGCTGCTTGCCTGTTACAAAAAAGTAGCTTTCCTTTGCCCGAACACATTCAAGCAGCATATACAATGAAACTTTTTTTCTTCGACCTGGAAACAACCGGCATCAAATACTGGCGGAACGGGATACACCAGATAAGCGGCGAAATCGTCATCGACGGACAGAGCAAAGAGTTTTTCAATTACAACGTCCGCCCCAATCCCAAATGCACCATCGAAGAGGAAGCCTTGAAGGTGTGCAATCTGACGCGCGAGCAAATCGAAGCTTACCCGCCCATGCACGAGGTTTATGCCCAATTCGTGCAGATGCTCTCCAAATACATTGATAAATACGACAAAACGGACAAGTTTTTTCTGGCGGGATACAACAATGCCGCCTTCGACAACTATTTTTTGAAGGCTTTCTTCGAGCAGAACGGGGATAAATATTTCTACTCGTGGTTTTGGGTCAATTCCATTGACGTAATGGTGCTCGCTACGCAGCATCTTGCCGGAGAACGTGCGCTCATGCCTGACTTTAAGATGGATACCGTTGCCCGTCGTCTGGGCATAACGGTTGAAACGGAGAAACTGCACGATGCCGTGTACGATATTTTCCTCACAAAAGAAATATACGGCAGGGTCTGCAAACAAGGCTGAGACAGGGGCGGAAACCTCACCCGATGCTGATGGTGACAGGGTCGCTCCAAGGTCCTGATTCACCGCGGGGATTGACCCAGCGGGCAACAAACGTAACCACCCGCCCTATGTCGGCGAAGGGAAATCGGAAAATTTCGGAGGTATTCGTATAGCGACCGTAGCACGTCAGTTTCTTTTCATCGATAGGCTCGCTGCCCTCCTGTATCCATATTTCATAGGACGTTACGCCTTCGGGTTTGCCATGCCGGCGTTCGGAGGTAGCACGGGAGAGGACGGCGTTGAGTTCGAGGTGCGCATTGCGGGAGACGGTGAGGACGGGCTTGTCTGCCGGCGGGGGGATGCGGTGTTTGGCGGCATGAGGGTCGGAAAGGTCAAAGGCGAAGCGCATCTCGCCGGTCAGGGCAAGGTTGTGGCGCACATAGCCGTCGAAGAGGTTGGCGAGGCGGTTGCCGGTTGTTTTGCGATAGTTGTTTTTCGCCTCAATGTCGGCGGAAGTGCATTTCTTGCGGTCAGCCACTTTGACAAAGACGGCTTTCCACCCGTTTTCGATGGCGGCGACTTCATCAAGGACTTCGGCGGGAATGCCGAGAGCGTCCTTGTACAGATTCAAATTCTTGTTGAAATTGCGTACATTAACATCAAAGTCCTTGTCAGTGCATTTGGTAAAACGTCTCATGGCGTTGATTTTTAGTTGTTAAAGATTTAATTGAAAGTATATGATGAAAATCAATTTATAATGAATGTTCTGCGGAAGCCCTGAAAGGACAAGAGATTTCATCCCCACATGCAGCAAATTTCTGCTATCTTTTCAGAATTTTCCTGACACTGCCGTTCTTAACCCCACATTCCGCTTCGTTACATGTGGGGCTGAACTCGCCCGTCCCTTCGGGACTCCCGTAAAATATATGATATAACATACATTCACCTATACCATACACTTAAATCTCCTGAATTAACTACTATAACGTTGGGCGAATCCTTTTCCCACAGGTGGGAAACAACTTCCCGCCTGTGGGAAACAATTTCCCACTTGTGGGAAATGTCTTCCCGCCTATGGGAAACGACTTCCCACAGATGGGAAAAGACTTCCCGCCTGTGGGAAACGTATTGCCACCTGTGGGAAATGTCTTCCCGCCTGTGGGAAACAACTTCCCACCTGTGGGAAGCGATAAATTGCAAGGGCAAATGTATGGAATTATTGAAAAAAGCACCTGCGTATGCCATAAAAAAAGCCGCTCCCATAGGGGCGGTTTTCTTTTTGCCTGAAAATCTTATTACACCCCTGTCAGGGAGGGTGTGCGTATGAAATAGTGGCTAAAAATCCATTTGTTACTATTATTCATTTGTTTTTTTGCACCACGTTGAAATATAAATCAACTGCTATTTTAGCCCTTTTTCTTGCAGGTACATATCACGAAGCGGGAGGCTCAAAACAAAGCAAATATCGCTCAATGCAATATCGTATTTTTCGCCGTCTGCCGTTTTGAGAGGTGAAGCCTCGTAAACGTAATCTTTCAATTTGTTGAAAGCAGGCGTCGTAGTAAGCGAAAGACAGGCGTCATTTGCCGTTTGTTCAACGTCTAATTTTGTCAATGGCTTGCTTTCGGTTATGAATTTGAACAAATCGTCTTTGTTTTCTTGCAAAAACCCGTTTCCGTCTATATCGTTAAAAAGTTTCAGTCCCAATTCATTCAGCTGTCTCGGACTTGCCTTCAGTGATAGAATGGTAGCAGCAGTCGGGAATTTCTGTATCAGAATTGATTTGATTTTTACCAAATCTTTACTGTGAGAAGTGCAAGGCAAACGACTGATAGTATTCTCTAAATGTCCTATTTTGTTTTCCAAAAATCCAATTTTATTTCCCAAACGATTAAAATTATTTTCCAAACGATTAAAATTCTTCTCTAAACGATCAAAATTCTTCTCCAAATGTCCTATTTTGTTTTCAAAACGGTTGATACTATCCTCCAATTTTCTTTCTATTGCATCCATGCGATGTGCAATTCTGCCAAATCTGAATGCCAATTTTAGGATAAACCACATGCCGCCCCATACAACTGCAATTGCGCTTATCACTGTACATATAATTTCTATTTTGTTCATAGTGTTCTTGGTTTTTTTTAGTGCAAATGTACTTTCCGTGCCATTTTCAGCTTCCGTTTTACAACCTGTTCCAAATAAAGCCGACTTCTCGCAATGAGGAGAATGAGGAGCCGACTTTTCCTTTACCTTTTATTAAAGATAAAATCTAATCCTTGCCCCGTATAGTACTGAAACTTTGTGTCGGAAGAAATAAGCGGTATCTTATCGGATATGGCTTGTGCAATAATGGCATGGTCGTTCATGTCCTTATGACCATCTACTAAATCCAAAGCTGCATATTTTGCTAAATGATATTGATTGTAATACACTATCTTAATATCAAACTGCTCTATTTTAGAAATAATATCTTCCGCCGATTTACAATCCGACAATTTCACATTGTCTGTTTTATGCAGCAATATCAATTCATTGACTGCCACAGAACTTGTATAAAGAATGTTGGAAAAATCAAATATTATATCCGACACTTTCCAGCTTATGCTATCATCCTGATGTGACAATATGAATATCAGCAGGTTTGTATCCAAATAATACCTCATTTCAATACGGCTCTCATATTGACAATTGTAATCAGCGGCTTTGAATTAGGGTCATGGAACCATTCCCCCACTTTATTGTATTTCTTTGGTTGGGAAACATTCGCTTCCTGCTGTTCGCCTTCCGGGGATGCTTGGGAGGAGACGTTTTGTTTTTTCGTTTTCATCTCATTTAATTTTTAATCATTCCTATAAGAAAACTTTGTTTCGCATACTGATATACCCCCTGTCTCTGTTATTCGTGTATTTTCACATCCTGACAGGGGGCTAATCTTATCTCCGCGTACTTCGCGTCTCCGTATTGAACTAATTATTCAACAGGATTACGCGGTAATACTTATCCAAGGAAGCCCAGCAAGACACCGGCAGCTACGGCAGAGCCGATAACGCCTGCTACGTTCGGACCCATGGCGTGCATCAGCAGGTAGTTGGTCGGATCATATTCCAAACCGACTATCTGGGAGATACGGGCAGAGTCGGGAACGGCGGATACGCCGGCATTACCGATAAGCGGGTTTATCTTGTTGTCTGACTTGAGGAAAAGGTTGAAGAACTTCACAAAGAGTACGCCGGCGCAGGTTGCAATGATAAACGAGAGGGCACCGAGAGCGAAAATCTTGATGGAGCTGATGGTCAGGAACTGTGTGGCTTGCGTAGAGGCACCTACCGTTATCCCCAGCAGCATGGTGATTGTGTCAATCAGCGGGCCACGGGCGGTTTCTGCCAGACGGCGGGTCACACCGCTTTCCTTCAACAGGTTTCCGAAAAAGAGCATTCCCAGCAGGGGAAGACCGGAGGGCACGAGGAAGCAGGTCAGCAGCAAGCCTACAATCGGGAAGATGATTTTTTCCGTAGAGGAAACGACTCTCGCCGGTTTCATGCGGATGACCCGTTCTTTCTTGGTGGTAAGCAGGCGCATGAAAGGCGGCTGTATGATTGGCACCAACGCCATGTAGGAATAGGCAGACACCGCAATGGCTCCCATCAGGTTGGGTGCGAGCTTGGACGAGAGGAAGATAGCCGTCGGCCCGTCGGCGCCGCCAATAATACCGATGGCACCGGCTTGGTTAGGCTCAAATCCCATTTGCAGGGCGATGATGTAGGCACCGAAGATACCAAACTGTGCCGCAGCACCGATAAGCATCAATTTCGGATTGGATATCAACGCAGAGAAGTCGGTCATCGCCCCTATTCCGAGGAATATCAGCGGCGGATACCACCCGGAGGTCACACCCTGATAGAGGATGTTCAGCACGGAGCCTTGTTCGTAAATCCCCAACTGCAAGCCGGCATCCTTAAACGGTATATTGCCGATCAAGATACCGAACCCGATGGGAATAAGGAGCATCGGTTCAAATTCGTGCCTGATGGCGAGGTAGATGAAAAACAGACCTACCGCTATCATGATCAAGTGACCGGGCGTTGCATTATAAACTCCTGTGTAGGTCAAGAACAGTTGAAGGTTCTCGCCGAGGAATGATAAAAAACTTTGTTGCATAGCTTATCCTATTACTACGAGGTCTGCGTTTTCAAGTACAGAGTCTCCTTTGTTTACTTTTACTTCGACAATACTCCCGTCGCGGTCGGCATTGATGCTGTTTTCCATCTTCATGGCTTCCAGAATAATGAGCGTTTGCCCTCTTTTCACTACATCGCCTGCTTTGCATTTCACGTCCAGAATGATGCCCGGCAGGGGAGATTTGACTGTGGCTCCCGTACCGGAAGAAGGAGCTGCTGCGCCGGAGGAAGGGGCTGCTGCCGGACGTGCCACGGGTGCGGCAGG
>LBCX01000467.1 GCA_001657575.1 Bacteroidales bacterium Barb4 | reverse complement strand
TGGAAGGGTCTTTGCCGGAGAATGCGCCGCCGCCGTGCGCTCCCTTGCCGCCGTAGGTATCGACAATGATTTTGCGCCCCGTCAGACCGGTGTCGCCGTGCGGGCCGCCGATGACGAACTTGCCGGTCGGATTGACATGATAGGTAATGTTGTCGTTAAACAGGGCTTGCACCCGTGCGGGATAAAGTTTCTTCACGCGGGGGATGAGAATGGTTTTCACGTCGGCGGCTATCCGCTGTTGCATGGCGGCGTCAGCCTCCTGCTGTGTGATGCCTTCGGGTTTGATGAAATCATCGTGCTGGGTGGAAATAACGATGGTGTCGATGCGCAGGGGAATGCCGCTGTCATCGTATTCGATTGTCACCTGACTCTTGGCATCGGGACGGAGATAGGGCAGGAGACCGGACTCTTCCTTTCGTATGGCAGCCAGTTCTTTGAGCAGGGAGTGCGACAAATCCAACGCCAGCGGCATGTAGTTTTCCGTTTCCGTCGTGGCATAGCCGAACATCATCCCCTGGTCGCCTGCTCCCTGATCCATCGGGTTGGCACGTTCCACGCCTTGGTTAATCTCCGGACTCTGCTCGTGAATGGCGGAAAGGATGCCGCAGGATTGCGCTTCAAACTGATATTCGCTTTTGGTGTAACCAATCTTTGCAATCACATTGCGCACAACAGCCGGCACATCTACGTAAGCCTTCGACTTCACTTCTCCCGCCAAGATAACCTGACCGGTCGTAACCAGCGTTTCGCAAGCCACTTTCGACTCTTTGTCATACGCCAAAAACTCATCCAGCACAGCATCTGAAATCTGATCGGCCACTTTGTCGGGATGCCCTTCGGATACCGACTCTGAAGTAAACAGGTAACTCATCTCTTTATTTATTAAGAATGTATAACACTTAAAGAAATGACAGGGATAGGGAAGAATGTTCGCCGGACGGCAAAAACAGGAGGACTGTTTTAGCATTTTTTTCCCGTGGTTGCAAGCATTTCAAATCTATCCACGTCAGTTCGGCGGCAAAGGTAAACCTTCCGGCGACACATCCAAGCGTTTTCTCAGGACAAACACCTCTAAAGTTTAAGTAGCAGAAAGCCCCTTGCGCTGTATATGGGGCTGAAATCCCGTATCCTTTCAGGATACCCTGAAATCCCCCGTTTGTGTCGTAAACTCTTTGTCTTTGTGCAAAAAATTACCCTTATGTACCGGCGCCCCTGAAAAAAACACAGCCATTGCTTGCGGGGATTGATTATAGACTGCATCTTTGCCACCGTTCAAACCGATTTTTGAGCAAAAAGTGACATAGTTCTTCCTGAACTATGTTATTTTTGTTGTGTCTATATGCGCCGATTTATGCGGGTTTACGCCTGCATGGGTCGGCGTTTTGTTATTCGTAGAGACGCAATGCCTTGCGTCTCTGCATTTGC
>LBCX01000466.1 GCA_001657575.1 Bacteroidales bacterium Barb4 | reverse complement strand
CGATGCGGCAACGATCAGCTTCCCGAAGCTCTCGGCGGCATCCTACTATCTGGTGACGCTGTACGAAAGGCTGGGGGTGAACTACACGCTGGTGGTCGTCCTGAAAGTGAATCCGGACGGGAGCATAGCCGCCATCCTGCGCTCCACAGCCGGCGAGGTTCAGCTGAGGCTTGGCGAGCTGAAACCGTCCACGCGGTATGAGGCGGACATCGAGGCGGTAAGCGAAAAGAGCGGCAGAGCGGAAGTGGTAAGCACGTTCCAGGCGTCCTTCCAGACGCAAAGCGGGACGGGGACAGTCGGCGAGGCTGCGGCAGAAGCGAATGCCTACTATGCCAACGGTCTGCTGCATCTGGAAAATCTGGAGGGGTACACGGTTGCGCTGCTCTCTCCAGGCGGACAGGTGCGGCAGTTCTTCAAGCCAGCGGGGAGCCGCGAGCTGCGGTACGTATTTCTGCCGGCAGGGATGTATATCCTGACGGCGACGAGCGGGGACGACAGGCGGCAGGTATTCAAGGTTGTGATTCACTGAACTGACTGGTTCTGATTGTTTAACCCCTGACAGGGCTTAAAGCCCTGTCAGGGGTTTTTTCTGTAACTATTTGCTTTATCTTTGCCGCGATAAAAAACAGAAAATACAAGTGTTATGGAAACAATGGGTACAGTCAAGACAAAAGCCAATAAAGCGGTTCGTTTATTGCAGCCGACGTCCAAAACAAAATGCGCTTTCGGATTTTCGCACGTTCCGAATGCAGCCACATTAGAGGCTTTGGAAGAAGCGGAACATCCGGAGAACCTGAAAAGTTATAACAGTGTAGCCGAGATGCTTGCCGATATACTCAAGTAGTATATGTATATCCCAAGCCCAACAGGTCGGTTCAAACGAGATTTAAGGCTGTGCGCCAAACGCGGTTATAATATAAGTTTGATAGATAATGTGATGACTCTGTTATGCGAAACGGGGACTCTCCCGCTTGTGTATTCACCTCACCCCCTGCATGGAATTTTCAAGGGACGTTACGAGTGCCATATAACGCCTGATTGGTTGTTGATATGGCGTATATCCGGTAATGAAATAGTGTTTGTCAGTACCGGTACGCATTCTGACCTGTTTGATTGAATGGCTGATATAATCAGCCATCAAAGGTGGCATAACAGCCGCCTTTTTTGTGCAGTATCATTTCAAACCCCTAACAGGGTTTGAAACCCTGTTACCTTAGATTTGCCCCGTGTAAAAAAGAGATAATATTGCAGGATTAAAAACACTAAATTCAAAAAGAAAGGAAACCGCATAATAAACCATAACCCCGTACAGGCAAAACTTATACCCCTGTTTGGTATTATGCGGCTTTTCTTGAAATAAAGACCTGTATAAGAAATCAACCGTAAGTTATTAAGGTTCTTGGGATTATTTCAAGTTCCCTTCTTTT
>LBCX01000145.1 GCA_001657575.1 Bacteroidales bacterium Barb4 | reverse complement strand
ATATTGAAAAGGGCATCCTCGTAGAGGATGCCCTTTTATTTTAATGTGAGTTCGATATTGACTCCCATCAAATTGCGACATCCCTCCCATACACCTCCTGCCAAAAGTGTACTTCTCTCCAATGATCTTCCTGACTGTTTGTCATCTGACAGGTACATTTCTATTACCTGCCTATTACGATCCTATTACTTGCCTATTACAGAAAAGTACTTTTCCTTTACACTCACTTCCCGAAAAACTACGCCATAGCTACACCCTTGCTTTTCTCCTCTGCCTTTTCTCTTGCTTGATGTACAAATCATGCCACATAAAGTATAACTACCCACAGCCTTTTTTCATACCACAAAAAAACCGTGCAAGGCTTACCCCTGCACGGCTTTTCCGTTGACTTTTCGCCTGTATCAGAGTTCCCGGATCTTTATGTTTCTGAACCAGCAGTTGTAGCCGTGGTCTTGGAGACCGATGTAACCTTCTTTGGCGGGGCCTTCCTGAAAGCCTTTCCAATCCTTGAACTTGCTTTTGGATACGAGGGCATACCATTCGGGTGTCCAAAGTTCGTATTCAACCACTTTAACACCGTTCTGTATGTGAGTGGCTTTGCCATCTTTCACTTTGATGACGATGGTGTTCCATTCGCCGGCAGGTTTGGCGTTTTGGGGAAGGGCGGGGAGTATGTCGTACAATGAGCCGGCGAGATGGTTGGTCAGCTTGTTGTCGCCGGCTTTCCAATTGTCAAGCACTTGCACTTCGGGGGCTGAGTAATAGATGGGTTGCCCCGGATATTCAGTGATATAGTAGAAAATGCCGGAGTTGCCTTCCGATTCAATCCTCCAGTCGATGGACAATTCAAAGTCCTTGTACTTTTTGGCGGCAAACAGGATGTCGCCGTCTTGCCCGTGCCCGGCTTTTTCGCCTCTTGCCACTTTCATGGCGTTGTCGTCAACCGACCAGTTCGCCGGCATACCCGTAGCATTGCATTTACGCCATCCGTCGAAGTGCTGACCGTCAAACAGCAGTACCCAGCCTTCCGCCTTTTCTTGTTTCGTCAGTTCATTACTTTCTTGTGCCGAAGCTGTTGCAAAGCAGCAGGCAACCGTAAACAGGGAGATGAGTGCTTTTTTCATGATAAATGTATAATTTGAAGTGTTAGAAACAGCCGCCGAAAGTAGTGTTATTATAAGTGTGTACAAAAACCCGTATCAGAAAAACATTTCTACCTTTGCCATAAAAAACACTATGGTTGCATACAAACGTATCCTGTTGAAACTAAGCGGCGAATCGCTGGCAGGCAAAAAGCAGTACGGCATTGACGAATCACGCCTGAACGAATATGCCGGACAGATTAAAGAGATTGCGGAAGCAGGTGTACAAGTCGGCATCGTAATCGGCGGCGGGAATATCTTTCGCGGACTAAGCGGTGCAGCCAAAGGCTTCGACAGGGTAAAGGGCGACCAGATGGGTATGCTGGCAACCGCCATTAACAGCCTCGCGCTTGCCTCCGCCTTGGAAGCTGCCGGCGTAAAAACGAACATGCTGACAGCCGTCCGCATGGAGCCGATAGGCGAGTTCCACAACAAACGACGGGCAATAGAATTGTTGGAACAAGGTCATGTCGTAATTTTCTCCTGCGGAACAGGCAATCCCTTCTTTACCACCGACACTGGCTCATCTTTGCGCGGCATTGAGATTGAAGCCGATGTCATGCTGAAAGGCACACGGGTGGACGGTATTTATACCGCCGACCCTGAAAAAGACCCTTCTGCCATCAAGTTCACCGACATTACATACGATGAAATCTACCGTCGTGGCTTAAAGGTGATGGATCTTACCGCCACCACCATGTGCAAGGAAAACAACCTGCCTGTCATCGTCTTCGACATGGATACCTGCGGCAATCTGAAGCGCGTAGTGAATGGAGAAAGCATCGGCACATTGGTACACAACTAAACACTCCCATCCTCTTTATGAAAATCAATAGCTTAGTATCCATTGACCAATGCAGCAAGGAGGACATCCTCCGCATCTTGGACAACGCCCGCACCTTTGAAGAAAACCCCGACCGCAAGATATTGGAAGGTAAAATAGCCGCTACCCTCTTCTTCGAGCCTTCCACGCGCACACGCCTCAGCTTTGAGACAGCCGTCAACCGTCTTGGCGGGAAAGTTGTCGGTTTCTCGGATGCTTCCACCACAAGCTCTTCCAAAGGGGAAACACTCAAAGATACCATCTTGGTGGTAAGCAATTACGCCGACCTGATTATTATGCGCCACCATTTGGAAGGTGCCGCCCGCTACGCCTCCGAAGTGACCGCCGTCCCTGTCATAAACGCCGGCGACGGTGCCAACCAGCACCCCTCGCAAACCCTGTTGGATTTATACAGCATCCGCCAAACGCAGAAGCGGCTGAACGACCTGACCATCACAATGGTCGGCGACTTGAAATACGGTCGCACCGTCCATTCCCTCATCGTCGGCATGTCCCACTTCTCCCCTACCTTCCATTTCATCGCTCCCGATGAACTCCGTATGCCGGAAGAGCAAAAGCACTTCTGCAATCATCATAACATCCGATACCACGAACATACAGCCTTTACGGAAGACATTATCAATCAGACGGACATCCTCTACATGACCCGTGTCCAGCGGGAACGCTTTACCGACCTTGAAGAATACGAACGTGTCAAAAACGTGTATATCCTCCGCAACAGTATGCTGGAAGGCAGCCGCGACAACCTCCGCATCCTCCACCCTCTCCCCCGCGTAAACGAAATAGCCTACGATGTGGACGACAACCCCAAAGCATACTATATCTCCCAAGCCCGCAACGGACTCTTCGTCCGTCAAGCCATCATTTGCGAAGTATTGGGAATCAACTCCCAACTCCTCTCTTCTAACTCCTAACTCCCTACCCCTATATGAAAAAAGAAATGCAAGTCGCCGCCTTGGAAAACGGCACCGCCATTGACCATATTCCCCCTGCCCACCTCTTCAAGGTGGCTTCCCTTCTCGGATTGGACAAGATGGACAACACCATCACCATCGGCAACAACTTCCACAGCAGTAAGATGGGCTTCAAGGGTGTAATCAAGATAGCCGATAAGTTCTTTCGGGAAGATGAAATCAACCGCATTGCCCTCATCGCTCCCAACATTGTGCTGAACATCATCCGTGATTACGAAGTGTCAGAAAAGAAAACGGTTACATTGCCCGACTCCCTTACTGGCGTTATCAAATGCAATAACTCCAAGTGCATCACCAACAACGAGCCGATGCCCACCCGCTTCGACGTCATCAACAAGGAAACGGGCACCGTCCGCTGCCACTACTGCGAACGAAAGATTAACAAAGAAGACATCATCATCCAATGAAACAAAACTGGAAGCCCGGTACACTGCTATACCCTCTCCCCGCCGTAATGGTCAGTTGCGGCAGTGAGCCGTCGGAGTTTAACATCATCACCCTCGCATGGGTGGGGACAATCTGCTCCAATCCCCCGATGTGCTACATTTCTGTTCGTCCGGAAAGGCACTCCTACGAGATTATCCGGCGAAACATGGAATTTGTCATCAACCTGACAACGCAGGATATGGCATTCGCCACGGACTGGTGCGGCGTTAATTCCGGTCGCGAACACAACAAGTTCGAGGAAATGAACCTCACCCCCGGCAAAGCCTCTGTCGTTTCTGCCCCGACCATCGAAGAATCCCCCCTCAGCATCGAATGCCGCGTAAAAGAAGTGACGGCATTGGGCAGCCACGATATGTTCATCGCTGACGTAGTCAATATCCTTGCCGATGACAAATACCTCCGTCCGTCCACCGGTGCGTTCGATATGGAAGCTGCCAACCTTCTCGCCTACTCACACGGTCAATACTACGAGTTGGGAAACCCCATAGGCAAATTTGGCTGGTCTGTCCAAAAGAAAAAGTAACGGATGAAGCATCATATCTTCCTGTCCGCCCTGATCGCATTCTGTTTCCTCCCTGTTACAGCACAAGGGGAGGAGGATGTTCACGATAAAGTATTCAACGTCGGTGTTAAAATAGGATTCAATGCCTCGTTGCCGGTCATTAGCTCCCTTTCCGTGAATGAAACCGAAATCAATAACTTCCGCCTCTTACACAAAGTAGGAAATCTGGCATCCGTTTTTTGTCGTGTAAATATAGGTCGCTTCTTCACACAGCCAAGCCTGTCATGGCAGCAGGCGGAGGGAGAGATAAACTTCGACCTGCCGCAAACCCGACTGACCATGCGCATACAATCCCTTCAACTGCCTATCATGATCGGCTATAACATTGTCAGGCAACGCCCTTACACCCTCAGCTTCATGGCAGGCCCCACCCTGAGATACAATTACAAAGTCAATTACACCTCACTCCCGTCCGCAAGCAGATATGAATGGCTAAGCGAAAGCACCCCCTACGACCTCAACGTTTGCACAGGACTCAGTGTCCGCATCCGTCAGTTGTTCTTCGACTTCTGCTATGAGTTTGGTTTGAACCAAATCCGTTCGGACTTTCACTGCAAAGCCCCTGAAATCTCCACCGTCAGCGAAAATGCCCGCATTGATAAGCGCATGAACGCCATGAACTTCTCCATCGGTATTTTATTTTGAAGGGCATAGAATCAAAAAAGGGCAAATGGTTTAGATACCATTTGCCCTGAAGCATTTTATAATGCCTTCAATTAAAACGTATATCTATCGTATCACCCCATTTCCCGTTCTCCTCTATTTCAATGTCAAAAGTATCATCCGAAACAGCAGGGGTATATAATTGCCCTGTATAGCGGATCGTGCGGTTGGCAAGGGGAGTAACGTCGTTGATGTTTCGTTGACGGGTGATTTTGCGCCCTGTATTAAAGGCCTTTGTTTCAATATTGAATTTTTCATTCGGGGAAGGGATGAATGTCAGGAACGAAAGAGATAAATTGGCTTTTCCTTCCTCCTCCGGAAAAAAATCATATCCCATTGTATAGGATTCTATTGATCCCAACGGCACGGTACTTTTGCCTGTTATCACATCCAACTGTTTGGAATAAGGAGTTATCTCTGCGGCAAAACGTATGATTTCCGCCGGAAGGGTATCTGTAGCAACAAATTCAATCTTCCCGACAATCCTGTTAAGCGATACATCTTTCGTTAGACCTTCTTCCGATTGTATTTTCAGCGTAAACGCCGAATGAAAGGTATCGGACAACTTGTTAAAAGTCATCACATGCCCCAATAAGGTAGCGATACATGATGTGTAGGCTATAAAAACAATGTTGTAATTACCGGAGGGCAAAGAATCATACACGATCCCAAAATCCTCATCAGCAGGAGTATATTTCTGGCTCCGGATAGGCTTAGTCGTATTATCCTCTTTGAATACGATATATTCTATCGCATTACACAACTCATCCAGCTCACAAACTTCGGCCGAATCAGTAGGAGGCTCAATAGTATGCGCCTTAAAGGGCAGGACTTCTTCTGTCAAGCGGAGGGAAAACTGTACCGGAAACTTCTTCTCAGGCATCAGGTTGATGTCCGGTTTACTACAGCCGAGAAGGCAGAAAAGGCATACAAATGCCAAATAATCTTTCTTTTTCATAGATTATTGTTTTGGTGAATGATTAAATCGGCGGCAAAGATAAATGCTTCCTTTTGTATGTAGAAAATATTAAGCCGGAAAAAATAACGCCGCGCATGTATTATTTTTAGTTTTGCCGTCCATTCTATTTGTTAACCTGCTGATAACCTTAAATGTTATCGGCATAATACTTTATCTGATATGGCACGTCCTGTAACATTGTACTCCCTTCAGTGGGGTGATCTTTCGTTGGAAACGGTTTGCAAGAAAGCAAAGGAGTTTGGGTATGACGGTATCGAGTTGGGGCTTCCCGACCATTTGGATGTATGTCAGACAGACCCTGCTTATTACCAAGGTGTCAAAGACCTGCTGGCTAAATACGGCCTGCAACTTCATGCAATCTCCACCCACCTTGTCGGGCAGGCAGTCTGCGACAACATTGACTTCCGGCATAAAAGCATCCTGCCCGAACATATCTGGGGCGACGGTGAACCCGAAGGTGTCCGCCAACGGGCTGCCAAAGAACTGATTCGCACGGCGAAAGCCGCAAAGGCATTGGGGGTGAACACCGTAGTGGGCTTTACGGGCAGCCCGATCTGGCAATACCTGTATTCCTTCCCTCCCGTACCCGAATCGCTGATTGAAGGAGGATACAAAGACTTCGCCCGCCGCTTTACTCCCATTATGGACGAGTTTCAAGAGCTTGGCATCCGTTTCGCTTTGGAAGTGCACCCCACGGAGATTGCCTTTGACACCTTCTCCGCCCGCCACGCATTGGAAGCCATCAGTCACCATCCCGCTTTCGGCTTCAACTACGACCCCAGCCACTTGGGCTATCAGGGTGTGGATTACGTGGACTTTATCTATCAATTCCCCGAACGCATCTTCCACGTACACATGAAGGATGTCTATTGGAGCGATACCCCGAAGCAGGTAGGCGTATTCGGAGGTCACGTACCATTTGGCGACCCCCGCCGTTATTGGAACTTCCGCAGTCTCGGACGGGGAAAGATCAACTTTGAAGAAATCATCCGCGCTCTCAATGCCATTGGCTACCAAGGTCCCTTGTCCATCGAATGGGAAGACAGCGCCATGGATCGTGAACACGGGGCACGCGAATCCTGTGCCTTCACGAAGCAGATTGACTTCCAACCGTCCGCACACGCTTTTGACGCATTCTTTGGTAAAGAAGAATAAGGCATAAAGTATATTTAATCGCAAGCATACAAAGGGGTTTCACTGTGAAATCCCTTTGTTTGTATCATCAACTGATGCTGTACAAGTTCGCCAGAGACTGTATCATTTTTCAAAAAGGAAAGGAATAAAAAAAAGAGGGAGGAATTGATGCCTCACAGAGTTCATAACACAGAACTCAGGGAGTTCATAATACCGATCTCACGGAGATCGGCATACCGAACTCACGGAGATCGGCATATCGAACTCACAGAGATCGGTATTGCGCCTAAAATATGTTAATGCCATATACCGCTGTGGAATTACTGTATGACATTACTTTTTAATAATTTGGGATATAGTTATTTTTTGTACGTTTGCGCGTTGCAGTTCCTGCACCCCACCATTCCGCTTCGCTCCATGTGAGGCTGAAATCGGGCGTTCTTTCAGAACTCTCTTACCTGTGCTGTTCTTATGACCCCACATTCCGCTACCCCACATTCCGCTGCGCTCCATGTGGGGCTGAAATCCGGTATCCTTTCAGGATACCCCTGACGGGGTCGTTCCTGTAACCCTGCCCTGAAAGGGCAAGAGATTTCAGCCCCACATGCAGCGGAGCGGAATGTGGGGTTAAAGGAACGATACCGACAAGGGAGTTCTGAAAGAACAATACAAACAAATACAAATGAAGATTCTTCTAAAAGCCATCGCTTTCTGCAGTCTGCTTAGTTTAGGCATCTGTTCTGCCCGTGCGCAGGAAGCAAATAAATCAACAACCCTCCTCTTCGACTCCCTCATCTACGACAA
>LBCX01000144.1 GCA_001657575.1 Bacteroidales bacterium Barb4 | reverse complement strand
CAGCTTGCGGTTACCGATAGCCGGTATCGGTTACAGGAAGGATGTTCGGTTACCGATGGCGGCTATCGGTAACCGGAAGCGGAAATCGGTAACCGGAAATTGAAATCGGTAACCGGAAGCTGAAATCGGTAACCGGAAGTTGAAATCGGTAACCGCAAGTTGAAATCGGTAACCGCAAGCCGTATAATGTTACAGGAAGGTTGCAGGTTTCATCGTGAAATTTAAGTGCGTTTACCCTGTCGAGAGAGTGGGAAATCAACGGGAAATACGTAGTTTCGCGCCGTAAATCTGCCGGATAGGGTTGATTGTAACCCAATTCTGCAGCTAATACGTATAACGAGTATAATAACGCACTTGAAGCTGCGGATAAACTTGAGTTTAGCCTTGCTTGTTTAAAGCGTGAATACGAGCGTAAACAATGTGGTCTTTAATACATAAATTGCCGACAAGGGTTTCGTTACATAATCAACATTTAATTGAATTGAAATGAAAACATTACAGAAATGGCTGTTTTTAATGGCTGTGTTTTTCACGCTTGCGTCGTGCAACAACGACATTCCGCAACCAATTGAAGAATCTGACGCTGGCTTTCAAAAGCCCGAATTGCCCTATTATCCGGGAATTCCACCGGAAGACGGCGATTCATTGCCTCATTTGTTTGATAGCAAAGATTTCTTTGTTGAAGCGCCGGAAGGCAGCAAGCTGTCATTCGAAGTTCGATTTTATAACACAGAGAAAGGCGATGAAATATGGACTCCCACTGTTGCCACAAACGATGCAATAGAAATCAGCCATAAGATAATGGACCTCGGCCGTCCTGTTAATGATGGCCGGTTCCAATTGAAATTCTTAAAAAAAGAAGCGTCTAAGGCTATCGAATTTGCGAACAAGATATACGAAGCTACGGATGAGGGCATGGGAGGCGTATATGTACAAGTAGATGATCGTGGCAATGATACTCTCGTCTTTATATATTATAGGTTCGATGTAGAGGTATCCTGGGGATGGGGCTACGTTAAGTAGCATCATCCTACTCCTAAGCATGAGTATAAACTGCTTAAAACAATTGATGAAAAAGATTATTAAGACTATCCCGAAGCGGTTGCGCTTTCGGGAGCATTTTAATCTGCACGGGAATATTGCAGACCACCCGCATGAGAACCGACCGTGCGTTTACCGACCTTTCCAACATCGTCAGCATTCTTTATGAACTGGCAAGGGACAAGGAGCCTGAGTTGTACCGGCTGCTCGGCGACCTCACCTGTACCATTAATTCCTTTATCGACCGGCAGGAAAATGCTGTCCGGCAAAAAAAAACAACATGACAAGTTTCCTGCAAATAGACGGTCTGACCAAGAGTTTCGGTGATTTAACGCTTTTTGAGGATATTACGTTCGGCATTGCGCAGGGGCAGAAAATCGGGCTTATCGCCAAGAACGGTTCGGGAAAGACGACGCTGCTGAACATTATCGCGGGCAGGGAGGGATACGACAGCGGCGCGGTGGTCTTCCGCAACGGCTTGCGTTTGGGCTATCTGGAACAGACACCGTCCTATCCGGCAGGGATTACGGTGATGCAGGCTTGCGGACAGGCTGCCAAGTCGCAGGAATATGAGTTGAAAGCCAAGCAGATATTAAGCCGGTTGCAGCTGTTTGACTTCGACCGCAAGGTGGAGACCCTGTCCGGCGGACAGTTGAAGCGGGTGGCGTTGGCGAATGTCCTTGTCACCGACCCCGAACTGATTATGCTGGACGAGCCGACCAATCATCTGGACTTGGAAATGACCGAATGGCTGGAAGGCTACCTCGCCCGCAGTACGGTCAGCCTGCTCATGGTGACGCACGACCGCTACTTTCTCGACCGCGTCTGCAACGAAATTATGGAAATCGACCGCAAGCAACTCTTTTCCTACAAAGGCAATTACAGCTATTACCTTGAAAAGCGGGAAGAGCGCACGGAGGCGGTCAATGCCGACATCGAACGCGCCAACAATCTTCTCCGCAAGGAATTGGAATGGATGCGCCGGCAGCCGCAGGCACGCGGAACGAAAGCCAAATACCGCATTGATGCCTTTTACGAGTTGGAAAAGCGTGCCAACCGGCAGCGCGATGCCGGTCTGGTAAATCTGGACGTAAAGGCTTCCTACATCGGCTCCAAAATCTTTGAGGCGCAGCACGTTTCAAAGCGTTTCGGCGATATAAGGATTACGGAAGACTTCAACTATATTTTTGCCCGCTACGAGAAGATGGGCATTGTCGGGAACAACGGGACGGGGAAGTCCACCTTTATTAAAATGCTTACCGGCGAGGAGAAGCCTGACGGCGGGCAGTTTGACGTTGGGGAAACCGTCCGCTTCGGTTATTACAGTCAGGATGGTTTGCAGTTTGACGAGCAGATGAAGGTGATAGACGTGGTGCAGGACATTGCCGAGTACGTTGATTTGGGCGACGGGCACAAGTTGAGCGTTTCCCAATTCCTGAACTATTTCCTCTTTACGCCCGACAAGCAGCACGGGTTTGTCTATAAATTGAGCGGAGGGGAGAAACGTCGCCTCTATCTGTGTACCATACTGATGCGGAGTCCGAACTTCCTCGTGCTGGACGAGCCGACAAATGACTTGGACATTGTGACTCTGAACGTGTTGGAGGAATATCTGTACAACTTCAAGGGTTGCGTGATTGTCGTATCTCACGACCGTTATTTTATGGATAAGGTCGTTGACCACCTGCTTGTTTTTCGCGGCAATGCCGACATCAAGGACTTTCCCGGCAATTATTCCCAATACCGTTTTTGGAAAGAAGAACAGGACAAACTCGAACGGAAAGCGGACGCTCCGCCCCGTCAAAAGCCTGCGGAAAAGACTGTCCGCCCTGCCGCCGATGCCAAGCGGAAACTGACTTTCAAGGAACAGAAAGAATCGGAAACTCTTGAAGCCGAAATTCCCTGCCTCGAAGCCGAGAAGTCCGAACTGGAAACTGCCATGAGCAGCGGCACCTTGTCCAACGAAGCTCTGATGGGCAAAGCTGACCGCATCGCCGAAGTCATCCGCGAGATAGAGGAGAAGACCATGCGGTGGCTGGAGCTTCAGATAGACTGATGTTACATTCATTCCGAAAGAATGTGCATAATATCCTTATGATTACAATGATTTCCTGTATCGACTCACGGTAAATTAAAATTTTGGAATGAGTATTTTTCAGCATACGGTCGTCAAGAGACATCTTGCATCCAACGAAGAGAAGATTCGGGAAGCCTATAAATCATATACGGGTTATTTCCTTCATGCTAAAATTCAGGAGAATATCCGCAACAGCAAGGAGGAACAATTTCAGGAAGGTTTTCTGCGGGAATTATTTGTAAAAGTGCTGGGTTATACACTCAATCCGGATCCCGATTATAACCTGATAACGGAGAAAAAGAACGAAAACAATGCGGAAAAAGCCGACGGTGCGATCCTGATTAACGGCGAAGTAGTCGGCGTGATAGAACTGAAAGACCGGAAAACGCTTGACCTGAAAACCATAGAGAGGCAGGCTTTCAACTACAAAAACCATCATCGCAACGCTCTTTATGTCATTACCTCCAACTTTGAGAAGCTGCGTTTCTACATCGGCAATGCCATTGATTTTATCGAATTCAACCTGTTTACCCTTAAAGAAAACGATTTTGCTCTTCTGTGGCTCTGCCTTGCTTGCGAAAACATTGCCAAAGGATTGCCCAAACAGTTAAGGGACGAGTCTATAAGCAGCGAAGACCTTATCACCAAACAGTTTTATAAGGATTATTCCGCTTTCAAACGTGCCTTATTCGACAATGTAACAGCCAATAATCCCCAATACGGCAAACTCGAACTGTTCAAGAAAACACAAAAACTGCTCGACCGGTTTCTGTTTGTTTTCTTTGCCGAAGACAAGGGCTTGCTTTCCCCCAATTCGACAAAACATTTGATAGAGCAGTGGGAAAAACGCAACAAAGACCCCTACGAAGATTACCTGCCGCTATACGCCCGCTTCAAACGCTGCTTCAACTTTCTGAATGAAGGATATACAGGGAAAGGGGAAAGCATTTTCGGCTACAACGGCGGTCTTTTCAAACCGGACGCTGTTTTAGAAACCATCTTGATTGATGATGCGATACTGAAAGAGAATGCCTTGAAACTGGCAAATTATAATTTCGCCACGGACATTGATGTAAATATCCTGGGGCACATCTTTGAACACAGCCTGACGGAAATAGAGGAAATCACCCGCTCGCTTTCCTCTGTCCCTTACGGGGAAGGGGCGGCAGCGAGTCCGTCCAAGCGCAAAAAGGATGGCGTTTTCTATACTCCCAGCTACATAACCGCCTATATTGTAGAGAACACCATCGGCAAACTGTGCGCCGACAAAAAGGCTGCGCTCGGAATAGATGAAGCGGACTATTTCACCGACCCCCGACGAAAGCAGAAAGCCAAAAAGGAATTGAACGACAAAATAACCGCCTACCGCGAGTGGTTGGAATCCCTGACGATATGCGACCCTGCCTGCGGCAGCGGTGCCTTCCTCAATGCCGCCCTTGTTTTTCTTATTGGCGAGCATAACCTTATCAATGAAATGTCCGCCAAAATACACGGCGATGAATTAGTATATGACGCCAAAAGCTATATTCTGGAAAACAACCTCTACGGCGTGGATATAAACGAGGAAAGTGTGGAAATAACCAAACTCTCCCTGTGGCTGTGTACCGCAGAACCCCGCCGCAAACTTACATCCCTCAACAACAACATTAAATGCGGCAACTCCCTTATCTCTGACCCCGAAGTGGCTGGGGAGAAAGCATTTGATTGGCATAAAGAGTTTCCGCATGTATTTGAGAAAGGCGGGTTTGATGTGGTGATGGGGAATCCGCCGTATGGAGCAAAAATGTCTGAAATGGAAAGGACTTTTTTCAAGAAAGAGTATTCATTTATAAATGCAAAATCGAATGATACTTATCTTTTTTTTACTTTCAGAATGATTGATTTGCTAAAGAATAATGGCACATTAGGTATAATTATTCCTAATACATGGTTACTCATCAACTCGGCAAAAAACATTAGAGAAAAAATATTAGAATATGAATTAGATGAGATAATTGATTATGGAGATAATGTTTTTGAAGATGCAACAGTTGAAAGCATGACATTGATTTTAAAGAATACTATATCCGAAAAGATAGTGTCTATAAAAAGAAAAAAGAATGATTTATTATTGAAATCAAATTTATTGAACAAAAACATCTGGAGAAAAGATAAAGACTGTAGAATCTTAATAGATTTGAATGATCATATAGATAATTTTATGGGTAAAATTTATTCAATTACATCCATTTTCGGCGAGTATAATGAAATAATCTGGGGGATTAAACCTTATCAAGTCGGGCACGGAGAGCCTAAACAAACAAAAGAAATGCTAATCAACAGAATCTATCATTCTGAAAATCAAATAAACAATAAATGGAAGCCGTTAGTCGTGGGTAGTGATGTAAATAGATATTTTTTAAATACCTTAAAAACGAAATATATTTTATATGGAAAAAATCTTATGTATCCCTCAAATGAGAAAAAGATAACTCGACCTAAATTATTAATTAGACAAACAAGTGATATTTTAAGAGTTACTTATGATGATAAAAAGTATTACCCGCAAAATTCAGTTTTAATAATTACATCTAAAGATAATAGTGTTTTTGATTTAAAATATTTGATGATATTATTAAATTCTTCATTGTTAGGCTTTATTTATAAAATAAAGAATCCACAAGAAGGAAAAACATTTGCTGAAATCAAACCGAGTATAATTAAAAGTTTACCTATCAAAAATATCCCGTTGTCAGAGCAACAATCTTTCATCACCCTTGCCGACCAAATGCTTTCTCTCAATACAGACTTACAAACCAAACATCAACGCTTCCTAAAACGCCTATCCGACAACTTCAACGGGATAAAAACAACCAAAGCATTGGAACGGTTCGATGAAATGGAATTTAAGCAATTCGTAGAAGCCTTGAAGAAGCAAAAAATCCCCCTTTCCCTGAAACAACAAGATGAATGGGAAGAATATTTTAATACTTACAAATCGGAATGTACTACTTTTGCCAATCAAATTTCTGCAACTGATAAGGAGATTGACAGGATGGTGTATAAGTTGTATGAACTGACAGAGGAAGAAGTGAGAATTGTGGAAGATGTACCAAAATTATAGAGAAAGTAAAATATCATATCATGATAGATAATATACAAAGGTCTTTTCTGAATGCAAATACTTTAGAGTTGCATTATGGGTTCAATGACGATACTCATTCAATGAACGCAGTAGTTCAAAATAAATGCGAATATGAACTTCTCGGTGTTTTAACTGAAATTGCAAATTTGTTTGATGCAAAGGTTATTATAGAAACAGAACCTTTAGCTGAAGGTGGTTTAAGATAATATTAAAGAATGAAAATAAGAAAGCAACTATTACTACAGCTCTAATTATTGCATTTGCATCGGGAATGCTTATTACACCAATTGGAACGGTTTTTTCGGAAACAGCAAAACAAATAGTAGAAAAACTTTTTGAAGATAAAGAAATAAAGGTATTAGAAAAAGAAATGTTAAAAGAGAAAATAAAAAATATCAAGGAAGATACTGAAACTAAAGAATTAGAACAAAAAAAGATAGAAGAAGAAATTACAAATATCAAGATTGATTCGGAATTAAAACTACAGCGATTATCCAAAAGTACAGTTATTACGAAAAAGAAATCAAATTTTTATGATGCTTTAGAGAAATATCCTAAAGTGAAACAAATATCTATAACAATTGAAGATAATGAAAAAGATATTGTCACGAAAGAACAAATTATACATAGAAGCACATTCAAAGATTTTATTTTAGTTTCTAACAATTTGGATCCAATTCAAGTAAATGATGCTATTATAGAAATTATATCACCAGTATTAAAGAAAGGAGAATATAAATGGAAGGGTATATATGAGGGAAAAATACTTTCTTTTACTATGAAATCAAATGAATTTAAAACAAAAGTTCAAGCAGGAAAAATTGAATTTAAAAATGGTTTTTCTATAAAATGCTTGTTAGAAATTAAACGAATAATAGATAATAATGGATATGAGAAAATCACAGACTATAATATTATCCGAGTGAATGAGTATTTTGAAAATGACAAACCCATAGAAACACAAGAAGGAAAGAAATATAGACAAAAACAAAAAGCAGATGAACGACAATATAAATTTGTTTTATAATAAAATACAATATGATTTAGGCACTGATTACGCTGATCACACTGTTTTTATTTAATATCTCATGTTACGCAATAGTTCCGCAGGGAATGAGAGATTACAGCCCCAAGTGAAAGAGAATATAGCTTGTCTGTAACAGAATATGGTTTGCGAAAGGGGCTACAGCCTATCCAAATAGTATAGCCTCTAAACTATTCGGATTTTCGCTATCCCAATAGTTTAGCGGCTATTCTAATAGTTTAGCGGAAATCCCAATAGTTTAGCGGAAATCCCAATAGTCTGGCAGAAATCCCAATAGTCTGGCGGAAATCCCAATAGTTTAGCGGAAATCCCAATAGTCTGACAGAAATCCCAATAGTTTAGCGGAAATCCCAATAGTCTG
>LBCX01000143.1 GCA_001657575.1 Bacteroidales bacterium Barb4 | reverse complement strand
AGTGGCGGTTTATGGGGGCTTGCGAGCCTGAGCCGGTGCTTAATCTGGGGTGGTTCAACGGGCCTGCTTATCGCGGAATGCTGATGCACACGCGGGTGTTCGGCAATTACTACGGGCCGGAAGAGGTGATGGAGCGAACGGCGGCTTTTACGGAGATTAATGTGATTGACAATTATGCGCCTGTGGGGAAAGCGTTTGTGCAGGTGACGGATGCGGAGGGTCATCCTGTGGAGGATGCCGGCGTGGAGTTCAAGATCTATAATTATGCGGAGTATTATACGGTTGCCAATAAAACGACCGATGCCGCAGGGGAGTGTTTTCTTTCGGCGGGTAGGGGGGATATGCTGGTGTGGGCTGTCAAGGACGGGATGTTCGGTTACGGGAAAGTTTCTTTCGGTGAAGATACGCGGGTGACAATCCGATTGGACAAGCGACCGGGGGATACGGGGATTGTTGATTTTGATATTGTTCCGCCTGTTGAAGGGTCTGTTGCAGTGGAAGTGACGGATGCGCAGAGGGAGGAGAATACGCGGAGGATGCAGGAAGAGGATGATATTCGCAACAGTTATACAAGTACTTTTTATACTACAGCCAAGGCTGCCGCTTTGGCTGCCACCTTGGGTATTGATTCGGCGGAAACGGTTAAATTCATGCTTGGCAGTCGGGGAAATTATGCGGAGATAGAGAAGTTCCTGCGTGAAACGCCGGAGGAGAAGCTGGCGACGGCGATGAGTTTGCTGCGTGTGGTGTCGGCAAAGGATCTGCGGGATACGCCGGCTTCCGTACTGGCTGACCATTTGAATAATACGCTGGAGACGGACAGCGAGCATTTTGAGCGGTATATATTAAATCCGCGTATCGGCAATGAGTTGTTGTCGCCTTACAAGGGGCTGTTTGCTTCGTTCTTGGATGCGAAGACTATGGAAGCGGTGCAGAATGATCCGGTGCTTTTGGTGGATTGGGTGCGGCAGCATATTACGGTGAATGAGGGATTAAATCCGCAGCGTATCCCTGTTTCGCCGGCGGGGGTGTATAAGGCGCGGACGGCGGACAAGGGTTCGCGCGATATATTCTTTATTGCGGCGGCGCGGACGATGGGGATTGCGGCGCGGTTTGATCCGGTTGCCCGCAAGGTGCAGTATCATTCGGGGATGGGGTGGATGGATGTTAATTTTGATTCGGAGGTGCAGCCGGTGACGCGGCAGGGCAAGGTGACGGCTTCGTTCAAGCCTGTGAAATCAATTGATGATCCGAAGTATTACAGTCATTTTACGGTTGCCAAGATAGGGGCTGACGGGAGGTTGCAGACGCTTCAGCTGGAACGGACGAACAGTGTGGATATGGGAGCGGGTGACGCTTGGAGCGGGTTGTTGAAGAAGCCGCTTGCCATTGATGAGGGGCATTATGTGCTGGTGACGGGGATGCGCATGGCTGACGGCAGTGTGCTTTCGGAGATGACATTCTTTAATGTGGAGGCTGAGCAGACGACGGGGATTGAGCTGGTGATGCGGGAAAGCAATGAAGGGATTGCTGTTATCGGCAGTTTTAATTCAGAGGATAAGTTTAAGCGGGCGGATACGGGTGAAGAGACAAGTGTGCTGGCGACGACGGGGCGCGGTTACTTTGTGGTCGGCGTACTTGGGGCGCGTCAGGAGCCGACTAATCATGCGTTGCGCGATATTGCCGCCGTGAAAGATGATTTGGAGGCTTGGGGGAAAAAGATTGTACTGCTTTTTCCTGATGAACAGGGGTACAGCCGCTTTGATGCGAGTGAATTTGGTGCGTTGCCCAATACCATTGTATATGGTATTGACGGGGGCGGGACGATACAGAAAGAGATTGCGGAGGCGATGAAACTTGCCAATCCTGATACGCTGCCTGTTTTTATTGTTGCCGATACGTTTAACCGCATTGTTTTTGTGTCGCACGGTTATACGATCGGGTTGGGTGAGCAGTTGATGAAAGTAATACGTAAATTGTAATCTTATGGGGAACAATGTAAAGTCAGTGTGCGTCTATGGAGCTTCCGGAACGAAGATAGCTCCCGCCTATTTTGAGGCAGCCTCCGAATTGGGGAGGCTGCTGGGCAGGCGGGGAATGCGGGTGATTAACGGAGCCGGGACGACCGGATTGATGCGTGCCGTAACGGACGGTGCGTTGGAAGCGGGGGGGACGGTGACCGGCGTTATTCCCCGCTTTATGGTGGAGAAGGACTGGCATCACAAGCAGCTTACGGAGATGCTTGTTGTTGAAACCATGCACGAGCGGAAGAAGCGGATGGCGGATTTGTCTGATGCCGCCATTGCTCTGCCCGGCGGATGTGGTACGCTGGAGGAGTTGCTGGAAATTATTACGTGGAAACAGTTAGGGCTGTATCTTCATCCGGTTGTTATTCTGAATACCAATCATTATTATGACCCGTTGCTTGAAATGCTTCGCCGTGCGGAGGACGAGGAGTTTATGCGTGTGCGGTATAAGGGGTTGTGGCTGGTGGCTGATACACCGGAAGAGGCAGCAGGCTTTTTGTAACCGACCGATTAGAGGTTCTTCCGCCAGTAGAATAGGACGGGGACGGTGTCGTTAAAATCCAAACTTTTGTAGAGGCTTTGAGCCGGGATGTTGTCTTCGCGGACTTCGAGGGTGACGCGGCTGCATCCTCTGTTTTCGGCTTCGGCGATTGCGGCGGTCATCAGTTGCCGCCCGATGCCCTTGCCGCGACAGTCTTTCAGGACACAGATATCGTGGATGTTAATCATGGGTTTGGCGGTGAAAGTGGAGAAGTTCTCGAAGGCGGTCAGGAGACCGCTGTAAACGCCGTTGGTTCGGGCGAGCAGGACGAGGGCTTTGGGGTGGTTTCGCAGACCGTCAATCAAAGCGAGTTGTTCGGCTTCGGATTGCGGGTTGCCGCCGCCCATGGCATCTTTTATATAGGCATCGATGAGGGTGATGATGGCTTGCCGGTGCTCCGGGTCGGAATAGTTGCAGGGGATTATTACTGTTTCAATGATTGGCATGGAGGGTATTTGTTTTAGAGAGGTTTATATTATATTCGCAACTGTAAGGATAGTTTTTACCACTCCCATAGCATCAGTTGTAATTCCGGTATGTTTTTAAAACCTTGGTCGAAAGTAAGCAACGGCATATCTAAATAAATGGCAGTAGCGGCTATGATTGCATCCGGAGGCTTTACAACATACTTTTGCTTAAACCTTTTATATATGTGTCACACATTATCCTGATCCCATTCATCTCTCAGTCTTTTCTGGTATTGGCAGGCATCTTCCCCCCATTTCACTTTACCCAAAAACATCTTTGCATGGAATGCCTTTCGGGGTTTCGGATTGATCAACAATTTATCAATCTTCTGCTTATAGGTATCCTTCTTAATGGTAATTAACATCACTTCATCATTTAACCGTGTGTTGCAAAGGTTATTCCCTTTCAAAGCCCCACATGCCGCTTCATGTGGGGCTGAAATCTTGCATTCTTTTTTAATTGTGGATTCGGAATGGGACTATTAAATAGCGTCAGAGACGCTGATACAATTGTTCTATTTGATCCAGCGCACGTAGGCAAAGTCCATACGGTGCGGCAGTTCGCTGTTCTTCGGATAAACGCGGTAGCCTATTTTCAGATGACCGGCTTCATTCGGAATGCTCCTCAACTCGAAATAGAGTTTGGAACCTTCTTCTTTCACCAGTTCAAACTCGTTGATGCGGACTACTTTCAGTGAATGATTTTCAGGGTCTTCCTTGGCTATGACCCTGTCAATACCCAACGCGCCTTTGAGGTCTTTCCGGTCAATAACGACTTTGTGGGTGTATTCGCGACCTACGATAGAACCTTCGCGGTAAAAATCCGGTTCGCAACCGATCGTTTCAACCTCAAAGCTATCCCAATGCTCTGCCACTTCCTCTTTCCATGCAGCTATTTCTTTGGCTTTGGCATAGTTGCCCTCCGCCAAACGGGTATGACGGGTTGCCAGTTTGCTGTAGAAACGTTCAATATAATCGTCTATCATGCGCTTCATGGTGTAGTCGGGGGCTATTTTGGCAAACGAGTTCTTGATGTATTTCACCCATTTGTCGGAATATCCGGACGGGTTTATATCAAAGAAGGCAGGAATGATTTCTCTTTCCAACAAGTCGTAGATGGTTGTCGCATCCAGCTGGTCTTGAAACTGTTGGCTTGCGTAGGTACTCTTGTCGGTCAATGCCCAGCCTGCACCTTCTTTGTAGCCTTCATACCACCACCCGTCAAGCACGGAGAAGTTCAACACCCCGTTCATCTGCGCCTTTTCGCCGGACGTACCGGAGGCTTCCAACGGGCGTGTCGGCGTGTTCAGCCATACATCCACCCCGGCAACCAGACGGCGTGCTAGACGCATGTCATAGTTTTCGAGGAAGATAATCTTGCCCAAAAACTCCGGACGGCGGGATATTTCCACAATGTGCTTAATCAGTCCCTGTCCGCCACCGTCGGCAGGATGCGCCTTGCCCGTATAGATAAACTGGACGGGGAACTTCTCATTGTTTACAATCTTCGCCAGACGGTCTAAATCGTTAAACAGCAGATGGGCACGCTTGTACGTGGCAAAGCGGCGACCGAAACCAATCAACAGGGCATTCGTATTCATCTTGTCCAGCACGGATACCATTTTGGACGGGTCGCTCTCACTCTTCAGCCAGTTGCCCGTGTACTGTGACCTGACATAGTTAATCAGCTTCCTTTTCAGTGCCTTGCGGAGTTCCCACACTTCTACGTCGGGCACATTGTATATCTCTTCCCAATACTTTCTGTTGGACTGGCTGTTAAAGAAATTGTCGTTGAATTTCTCGGCAAAGAACCGCTTTGTTTCCGTAGCTGCCCACGTCGGCAGGTGCACACCGTTTGTCACGTAACCCACATGCAGTTCTTCGGGGAAATAACCCTTCCACACGGGGGCAAACATCTTCTTGGAAACCTGCCCGTGCATCCAGCTTACGGCGTTTGCCTCCTGACAGGTGTTCAACGCAAACACGCTCATGGAGAACTTCTCGTGCGAACCGGGGTTTTCGCGTCCCATATCAATAAAGTCCTGCCAGCTGATGCCCAACTTGGCGGGGAAATCACCCGTGTAGCGGCGGAACAATTCCTCATCGAAATAGTCATGCCCTGCCGGAACAGGCGTATGAACGGTATAAAGGGAGGAGGCGCGAACCACTTCCAACGCCTGATTGAACGTCAGCCCTTCCTTTTGGATATAGTTTGCAAGGCGTTGGGCATTGATAAGGGCGGCATGACCTTCGTTGCAATGGTACACCTGCTTCTTGATTCCCAACTTATCCAGCAGCATGATACCGCCGACACCGAGCAGATATTCCTGCTTCATGCGGTTTTCCCAGTCGCCGCCGTAAAGCTGGTGCGTGATGGAGCGATCCCATTCGGCGTTTTCCGAGATATCGGTATCCATCAGATAGAGCGGAACACGCCCTACGGTCACCTTCCAGATACGCGCATAGATTTTCCGCTCAGGCAGAGGCACTTCCAACAGCATGGGACTGCCGTCCGGCTCGAACACCTGCACCAGCGGCAAAGAGTTGAAATCCTGCGCCTCATAATTGGCAACCTGCTGCCCGTCCACCGTCAGGGATTGGGTGAAATACCCGTGCCTGTACAAAAAGCCTACGGCACAGAGGTCAATATTGCTGTCGCTGGCTTCTTTCAGATAGTCGCCCGCCAACACGCCGAGACCGCCGGAGTAAATCTTCAACACGTTAGTAAGCCCGTATTCCATGCTGAAATAAGCGATGGAAGGCTTTGTCCGGTCGGGTGCCGTATTTACATAAGCCTTGAATTTGGCATGTACCTTATTGATTCTCGCCATCAGTTCCTTGTCGGCAAGAATTTCTTCAATGCGGCTGTGCGTCAGGTTCTGCAACAGAAGCACGGGATTCCCTTCCGTTTCGCGCCAAAGATTCTTGTCTATCCTGCCGAACAGTTTGGCACTTTCATAATTCCACACCCACCAAAGATTGACAGCTATTTCATGCAACGGTTCCAACTCTTTGGGAAGTTTGGCATGGAAATAGACATCCTTCCAAGCCTGCGAGTTCACATTATTTGCCTTAATTTTCATCATAACAATTTGTAAATGATTAATATACGATAATACATTCCTTTAAAAACCACGGCAAAAGTAACATTATCCTGCAAAATATCTCTTTCCGCTTACGAAAATATAAGCAAACGCACGAAACGAAGGTTTGTTTGCAGTACGCAGAGAACATACCTTGCTGCTAAAGCGGAAATTAGAGTTGTAAAAAAGGCGGTTGTTATGCCGCCTTTGATTTTACATCTGCAATAAGTCGCAATACATCTGCCTCGTTTCGCTTTTCCTGTCTCTGCCTGACATAAACTCAAATTCGTTTTTCCGGTAGAAAGGAATGGACTCCTTAAACGCATCGACCGTAATAAACCGACAACCAGAGCTGCTTCTTTCAGAGGAGAAAAGCTGTTTTGTGTATTCTATTATTTGAGAACCCACGCCACTATGGGTATATTCTTTATCGACTCCAAGCCTGCCTATTTTGACGGTCGGGATGCTTTTGTATTCCTTTGCTTTGATTTCAATGCCTAATTTTGAAGTTATTCTTTCAATAAATTTTTCGTAGCTGTCACCCGTATCTTTAACTATAATTTTGTCGTTCAAATAGCTCCAATAGGCAACTGTTCTACTTTTGTCCACAAGAAGATACGTTGAAGCCACAAGTTGTTTTTGATGTATTTTGGCATCATCAAACAAAAATCCGTTCAATTCGGAGCTGTCGCAATCAAATGGTTTTATTTCTGTATTTTCCCTCAGTCTCCTAAAGTAAATTTCGTTCTTCATACCTCAAAATCTGCGATGCTTTTGAAGTATTCAAAGGTTCTTTTCTGTTTTTCCAACTCTTCTTTTGAGATAAACTTCAGCTCTTTCATTTTAGCCAAAAACTGCCTTGCCTCTTTTCCCCTCAATACAGGGGTTTCTGCGATAGGTCGTGCCATGATTCTTGTTTTTTATAGGAATTAGTTATTCATTTTATTTATCGGGGCAAAGATAAAGCAGAAATTCTTTGCAATCGCGATAAACCGCTATCATAACCGCGTTTGGCGCACAGCGGAATGTGGGGTTTGCGGAATGGTATCGGCAAGGGAGTCCTGCAAGGACGCCGGATTTCAGCCCCACATGGAGCGGAGCGGAATGTGGGGTTACGGACGGGTACAATCCAATTAAAGCCCTGAAAGGGCGATACAAAACGCAAATGATGGTTTACAATGCAATACATATTCGGGCGTCCTTTCAGGACGCCATTGTCGGTGTCGTCCTTGTAACCCCACATTCCGCTCCGCTCCATGTGGGCTGAAATCCCGTATCCTTTCAGGATGCCCTATATATGCCGCTGAAATAAAAAACCCTATTCTTATGATTCACGCAAGTGCATTAACATAATTTTTTGATAATCCTGATTATTTCTGATTACGGCAAACATCCGATGCACAAGCTTCGCCCTGACAGCGTTCAGGACAGACATCCTATTCTTTCCTTCGGCCACTTTCCTTTCATAATACTCGTGCAGTTCCCCCCCTGCATCTGGTGGCAACGACCAGGGCTGCCATGTGCAGGAGGGCTTTGATACT
>LBCX01000465.1 GCA_001657575.1 Bacteroidales bacterium Barb4 | reverse complement strand
TGAAATCTCTTGCCCCTTCGGGGCATCTGTGCCGCATCGGCACCATAGCATACCATACCCGACGTTGATTGGATGTTACGCACATTCCGAAGGAATGTAAGATTTCAGCCCCACATGGAGCGGAGCGGAATGTGGGGTTACGGGATGGGCGACCCAATGAAATCCTGAAAGGATGAAAGAATATATCGTTCTTTCAGAACTCTCTTGCCGTTGCTTTTCCGTAACCCCACATTCCGCGCTTATTATCAGGACTACGGCACCTATTTCGTTAAATGGATTAATGCCTTTGCCGCCGAAGGTATCACCATTGATGCCGTTACGCCGCAAAACGAACCGTTGAACAGAGGCAATTCCGCTTCCCTTTTCATGGTGTCCGAAACCATAATCCGTACCAAAACAGACGGCGAATACAGCGGGAAAATCCATGTACCCTATTATAAGGATATACCCAACGGGACGGCAACCTTGAAACTCCTTCTGCAAAACATTCATTTGACGATTACGGAACAAGTGTTCGATTTGCCCGTTTCCCGCCCCGATTATCCTTCCTTGACGCTTGTTGCCGAAGATAAGGAATATACCATGCGGCATACCGGACAATATCAATATGCCGCCACGGAAAATTTCCCCATGAAAGTGAAAGGCTACATCAAAGCGAAGGCTATGAACGGTAGCGGCAATGACATTACATTTGGCTGGGAAGACGGGAAAATCACGCACGGCTCAACCGCAGATATTCCATTCTCCAATAATGCCAGAGGCGAATATTCAATCACGTTCAACACCCGCACGTATGAGGCTTCCCCGTTTCTCATCGCGTATGCCGTAAACGGCTCAACAATGACAATGGTAGATGATACTAATTACAAAACGGATTTGGATATTACCCGCGGGCAGGAAATAACCATTGACGGGTTTGAGAACCTCTTTTTCCATCAAAAAGGCTGGGGAGGTGAATTTATTGATGAAACTATCAGTACGGCAAGCGATATAATCTTTATTGGGACAGGCGGCGACAGCGGACGCGACCCCGGCAATTTGGGACTTGTTAAAGATAAAACGCTTACCGAAGGCAAAACCTACGTATTTACGGTTGATTTATCTGCCGGAAATAACGATGCGATATTGACGGTTATTGAAAAGTAACCCCTTAGCCGCGATAGCAATGCATTAAAAGGTATATTACGGGTAAAATGTTTTATTTCAACAATGTAGAGACGCAAAATTTTGCGTCTCTACTGTTTTTAGCAACAAATGCTTTTCAAAAAAAGGCAACTGCTTAGCATTTGAATGTAAATGCTTAACAGTTGGGAACAAATGCTTAGCAGTTGAAGACAATTCTATTACTCCAGATGGCTATTCTCCTGCTTTTGGAGACAATCCTTCTCGGATTGAAAGCAATTTTTCTCAAACCAGTTTCTGTATTCCTAATTTCCCTGTGTCTTCTGC
>LBCX01000142.1 GCA_001657575.1 Bacteroidales bacterium Barb4 | reverse complement strand
GGCGACGGCAACGAATCTGGCATCGGGAAGAATCAAACTCACCGTGCCCGATATTCCCGCCGACAGCGTGCCGGCAGGCTCCCGCATTGACTACATCACCCTGCAGAAGCAGGTGCTGTCCCTCGCCTACTCTTCCCGAAGCGACGATGTCTATATCTTTTTACTTCCCGGAGGCTGGAATGTTTCGGGACAGGGCACCGGGGCACCGCAGACTGTTACGCTTCGCTCCGCAGATGATGTTGCTCTGCTGGAAATTGGCAATGTTGTTACGCGGAATATTGTTCAGAATTGAAAAAAGAAACGGAGAAGCCGAAAACCGAATAGAGTAGGCAAAAAATAAAAAATTAATTGTTATGGCAAATTACAAAGTATCGTTTGATAAAGAAAATGCTACACCGTGGAACATTGTTACTTCTTATGCAGAAGAAACTGCTTTGTTAAAAATAGAAGAAACTTCTAAAGATATTATTTTAGCATTAAAAAAAATTTTGCCTGATTTTTTCAACAAAGAACGTAGTGCCAAAACAACGCTTATTATGGATACTTTAGCACTTCTCGGCCAAGAGAAGGAGTATAAAGTCTATGCGCACAGCCTTTCACCAGAACGTCAACAAAAGAATGGCGGAGAATTTGTAAATAGGGAATGCCTTTATAATTTACAATGGTATAGAGAAAGTGGTGCTTATTTACAAACAAGTTTACCTTTGGCAGTCGAATGAATTACTGAAAAAAGTTTGTTGGATTGAGATAAAAATGTACAGTCTCTTTGCAAAACAAATACATATATTTTAGAGATAACAGACTATAAACTATACATAATACTATAATGAAAGCATTTATGGATTCCGATTTCCTGCTGCAAACGGAAACGGCGCAGGACTTGTATCATAACCATGCGGCAACGATGCCGGTCATTGACTATCATTGCCACTTGAACCCGCAAATGGTGGCGGAGGATGCCCGCTTCCGCTCCATTACAGAGTTGTGGCTGGCTGGCGACCATTATAAATGGCGTGCCATGCGTACCAACGGCGTGGCGGAACGTTTCTGCACCGGCGATGCTTCTGACCGGGAGAAGTTTGAGAAATGGGCGGAGACCGTCCCCTACACTGTGCGCAACCCGCTTTACCACTGGACGCATCTCGAATTGCGGACGGCTTTCGGCATTGGCAAAGTATTAAATCCCGCCACCGCACGGGAGATATTCGATGAATGCAACGAGAAGCTCCAATCCCCTGAGTTTTCGGCACGTGGACTTATGCGTCGCTACCGTGTGGAGGCGGTTTGCACCACCGACGACCCCGTTGATTCGCTGGAATGGCACAAGAAAGCAAGCATCATTCAATCGCAGGACGGCGGCGCGAAAATGTTCCCGACATGGCGACCGGACAAGGCTATGGCTGTCGAATGTCCCGAAAGTTTCATTGCCTACGTCCGCCGTCTGTCCGAAGTCAGCGGCATCGGCATCTCCTCTTACCCCGAACTCCTGAAAGCCTTGCACCTCCGCCACGACTATTTTGCGAAACACGGCTGCCGCCTGTCCGATCACGGACTGGAAGAGTTTTACGCCGATGAATACACCGATGCCGAAATCGAACGGATATTCCTGAAAGTTTTTGGCGGCAACAGTCTGACCGGCGAAGAAATCCGCAAGTATAAATCAGCCATGCTGATTGCCTTCGGCGAAATGGACTGGGAAAAAGGCTGGGCGCAACAGTTCCACTACGGTGCACTGCGCAACAACAACACCCGCATGTTCCGCCAAATCGGTGCGGACACCGGCTTCGACTCCATCGCCGAGAACGCCTCCGCTCGTGCCCTCTCCCGCTTCCTCGACAAACTGGATCAAAGCGGCAAGCTGACAAAAACAATCCTCTATAACCTCAATCCCAACGCAAATGAGATGATTGCCACCATGATCGGCAACTTCCAAGACGGCAGTACGCCGGGCAAGATACAATTCGGCTCCGGCTGGTGGTTTCTTGACCAGAAAGACGGCATGGAGAAGCAGATGAATGCACTGTCCGTGCTGGGACTGCTGAGCCGCTTTGTCGGTATGCTGACTGATTCGCGCAGCTTCCTGTCCTATCCGCGCCATGAGTATTTCCGCCGCATCCTTTGCAATCTTATCGGCAATGATGTGGAACGAGGGGAACTGCCTGCTTCCGAACTGCCATTCCTTCGGCAAATGGTGGAAGACATCAGCTATAATAATGCAAAGCGATACTTCGGGTTCTAAATTAAAGGCGCAGATTACGCAGATTACACGGTTTTAAGAACAGCGTAATCAGCGTAATCTGTGCCTGAAAATCATTTATCTTTGCGCATGGATAATTCGGAACAAGAAATAAGGGAACAAGAAGCCCAAGCCCTAAAAAAGCAATGGAATGAAAACGTTTGCAAATTCACTTTGGATCTTGCAAAAATCATTTTTGCAGGATTGGTTATTGGGGGCATTGTAACAATAAAATTTAATCGTGTTCAATGGGAATCCTTGTTTATGATTGTATTTGGAATCGTATCGATCTTTATCTTTGTGTATATAGCTAAAAGGAACCTAAAATAAAAAAGTCATGAATTCATTAACAATGCTTTTCGCCGTCCTTATAGTTGTTGGCATTGGGCTTATCATTTTCTCTTCCACTCCTGCAGGGAGAAGGTTTGTAGGGAAAGATTGATTGCTGTTTTGTATTGTAGCTTAAAGATACCCCGCATTCTATGTGAATGTAGGGCGTTTTATGATTGGAGATTAACGCTGGCACATTTTTTGTAAAGCATGAAGGCATGAAATAGAAAAATATGAAAGATAACTATACAAAAAGATTGACGGAGGTCATCAAATACGGTCGTGAAGAAGCACTTAGGCTTCAAAGCAGTTGTGTTGCACCTGAACACTTGATGTTGGGTCTTATCCGTGAAAACAGCGGTAAGGCAGTGGAAATCCTGCAATCGCTTGGCGTGGAACTTCCCGCCGTCAAGGAAAAAATCGAACAGGGTATAAAGGAAATCGAGGCGGAAGAAACAACGGGGCAGCAGGAAATCACCGTTGCCAAAACCGCCGAGCGCGTACTGCGCATGAGTATGCTCGAAGCACGTGTGTTCAAAAGCGCGGAAACCGGCACGGAGCATCTGCTGCTCGCCCTCCTGAAAGAAGAACGCAACGCCGCCGCCCGTGTGTTGGACAATGCGGGCGTTTCCTACCGTACCGTGTTTCAACTCCTTGCCGATGAAAACGGACTGACCGGATACGAGGGTACGGAAATCATCGACGGATATATCGAAGATGATGAAGACGATGAGGATGACACCCTTCCCTCCTCTTCCCGCAAAGGAGGAACGGCTAAACCTACCGCAGGAGCGGGAGCGGCAACCCCCAAAGCATCCAACGACACACCCGTATTGGACAATTTCGGAACGGACATGACCCGCGCCGCCGCCGAAGACCATCTTGACCCTATCGTAGGGCGCGAAAAGGAAATCGAGCGTCTGGCGCAAATCCTGAGCCGCCGCAAAAAGAACAACCCTGTCCTTATCGGAGAGCCGGGTGTCGGCAAATCTGCCATCGTTGAAGGTCTCGCCCTGCGCATCGTACAACGGAAAGTGTCGCGCGTCCTGTTTGACAAGCGGGTGATTAACCTGGACATGGCATCCATTGTGGCAGGTACCAAATACCGCGGACAGTTTGAGGAACGCATCAAAGCCATACTCAACGAGCTTTCCAAACATCCGAATGTCATTCTCTTCATCGACGAAATACATACGATTGTCGGAGCCGGTGCCGCTTCCGGCTCGATGGATGCCGCCAATATGCTGAAACCCGCTTTGGCACGGGGGGAAATACAGTGCATCGGTGCCACTACGCTGGACGAATACCGCAAAAGCATCGAAAAAGACGGCGCCCTTGAACGTCGTTTCCAAAAAATCATTGTTGATCCGACCACGGCAGAGGAAACCCTGCAAATCCTGCACAACATCAAACCCCGCTATGAGGAACATCATAATGTCCTCTATACTGACACCGCCATTGAAGCCTGTGTCAAATTGACAGACCGCTATATCAGCGACCGCAACTTCCCCGACAAAGCCATCGACGCGCTGGACGAATCCGGCTCGCGCGTGCATATCTCCAACATCACCGTGCCCAAAGGCATTGAAGAATTGGAAGCCTTGATGGAACAAACGAAAACGGAAAAAATGGCAGCCGTCAAGTCGCAAAACTTTGAACTCGCCGCCAGTTTCCGCGACAAAGAACGTCAGTATTCCATTCAATTGGAAGAAGCCAAAGTCCAATGGGAGAAGGATCTGGAGGAAAACCGCGAAACGGTGGACGATGAGAAGGTTGCCGAAGTGGTTGCCATGATGTCCGGCGTTCCCGTGCAGCGCATTGCCACGTCCGAGAACGCCAAGCTGCTGGAAATGGGCAGCATGTTGAAAAAACAGGTCATCGGGCAGGACGAAGCCGTGATGAAAATCGTGAAAGCCATTCAGCGGAACCGCATCGGACTGAAAGACCCGAACAAGCCTATCGGTGCCTTCATGTTTTTAGGTCCCACCGGTGTCGGCAAAACCCACCTTGCCAAGAAACTCGCCGAATACCTCTTTGATTCCGCCGATGCGCTGATACGTATTGACATGAGCGAATATTTGGAAAAGTTCGCCGTCTCCCGCCTGATTGGTGCCCCTCCGGGATATGTGGGCTATGAAGAAGGCGGGCAGCTGACCGAGAAAGTACGCCGCAAGCCCTACTCCGTCATCCTGCTGGACGAGATTGAAAAGGCGCACCCCGACGTGTTCAACATCCTCCTGCAAGTCATGGACGAAGGTCGCCTGACTGACAGCCTCGGTCGGCGGATTGATTTCAAGAACGCCATCGTCATCATGACCTCCAACGTCGGTACGCGCCAGCTCAAAGATTTCGGTCATGGCATCGGTTTCCACACGCGCACCGCCGGCGAAACCGACAAGGAGTTCTCCCGCAGCGTTATCCAAAAAGCCCTGAACAAAGCCTTTGCCCCCGAATTTCTCAACCGTGTGGACGACGTCATCATGTTTGACCAGCTTGACAAAGCCGCCATCTGTCAAATCATTGACATAGAATTGGAAGGGCTTTACAAGCGCGTTTCTGCCTTGGGCTATACGATGGAAATCACCGGCGAGGCAAAAGACTACATTGCCTCCAAGGGTTACGACATACAATTCGGTGCCCGCCCCCTCAAACGTGCCATTCAGAAATACATTGAAGACGAAATGGCAGAACTGATCATTCGTGCTTCCGTCAGTGAAGGCGACAGCATCATCATCGGCTTCAACCAAGAAGAACAGCGCATCACAACAGACATCCGCACCCGTCTCTAACTACATTTCCTGTTTCGTGGAAGTCCCCGCAGGGACAAGAGATTTCAACCCCACATTCTGCTTCGTTGCATGTGGGGCTGAAATCTTTTTACTCCTTCAAAGCCATCCGTTCATGCCGAATTTGGACGGGCTGTGCAATACGTTTTATTCTAAACTCATGCTAATATAATACAGATGGATGACTATCGCAGTATATTGCAGAGGTACTGGGGATACGGTTCTTTCCGACCGCTGCAGGAGGATATTATACGGTCTGTTTGCGAGGGGAAGGATACGCTGGGACTGATGCCTACGGGAGGGGGAAAGTCTGTTACCTTTCAGGTGCCGGCTCTGGCGGCGGAGGGGATTTGTGTAGTTGTCACGCCGCTGATTGCGTTGATGAAGGATCAGACGGATAATCTCCGGCGGATGGGCATCAAGGCAACGGCTGTTTATTCGGGCATGTCGCGGCTGGAGATTATCACGCAGCTGGAGAATTGCATATTCGGGGATTACAAGTTTCTTTATATTTCGCCTGAACGCTTGGGCAGCGAGTTGTTTCAAGCCAAGCTGATGGCTATGAACGTGTCCCTGCTGGTGGTGGACGAGAGCCATTGCATTTCTCAGTGGGGGTATGATTTCCGTCCTTCTTATCTGGCGATAGCTGAGGTGCGCAAGCTGTTGCCGGGCGTTCCCGTTCTGGCTTTGACGGCTACGGCTACGCCCGATGTTATCAATGATATACAGGAAAAGCTGCTTTTCAAGCGGAAGAATGTGTTTCTGAAAAGTTTTGCCCGCCCCAATCTGGCGTATGTTGTGCGGCGAACGGACGACAAGGATGGGCAGCTTGTCCACCTGTTGAAGCGGACGGAAGGGACGGCTATTGTGTACGTCCGCAACCGGCGGCGCACTCAGGAACTGTCCGAGATGTTGAGGCGGGAGGGTATATCGGCGGACTTCTTTCATGCGGGATTGAAGCGGGAGGAAAAGGATGTGCGCCAGAACCGCTGGAAGAATGATGAATGCCGTGTGATTGTGTCCACAAATGCTTTCGGCATGGGGATTGACAAGCCGGATGTACGGCTGGTAGTTCATTTTGACATGCCCGGTTCGCTGGAAGAGTATTATCAGGAGGCGGGGCGTGCTGGGCGCGACGAGGCGAGGGCGTATGCTGTTGCCCTTTGTTCGGGTGTGGATGACGGCAAGTTGAAGCGGCGGATGTCGGATGAGTTTCCCGACAAGGATTTTATAGGCAGGGTGTATGAGGCGTTGGGCAATTTCTATCAGATAGCGGCAGGCTTCGGGTTGGATACGGTGCATGATTTCTCGTTGGGTGCATTTTGTGCGGCTTATCATTTCCCGATGTTGCAGGTTCATCATGCGCTCAAGATACTGGAGCTTTCAGGG
Source organism: Bacteroidales bacterium Barb4 (assembly GCA_001657575.1). GTDB lineage: Bacteria > Bacteroidota > Bacteroidia > Bacteroidales > Tannerellaceae > Barb7. The sequence goes on along the minus strand of LBCX01000142.1, from coordinate 937 downwards.
TATATAGAATATGTGGAGGAAGCGGACAACCGGTCGCGGCTTGTCTTTTCGGTTACGCGGGATGAGTTGTACAAGTACCGGCATCAGGACAAGCGGACAGATGAGCTGATACAGACTCTGCTACGCTACCATACGGGGATATTTACCGAATATGCTTATATCGACGAGTCGCTTATTGCCAACTATACCGGCATGACGAGGCATGAGGTGTATAACATGCTGACGGGGCTGTCCAAATTCCGGATTGTGAACTACATCCCTCGCAAGAAGACACCGCTGATTATTTACACCCGAAGCCGCGAGGAGTTGCATCATCTCCGTATCCCCCGTTCCGCCTACGAGGAGCGGAGGGAACGTTTCGAGCATCGGCTGACGCATGTTCTGGCGTACACGGGCAACTCCCTGCATTGCCGCAGCCGTATGCTGCTGTCTTATTTCCACGAAAAGGATGCACGCGATTGCGGAGTTTGCGACATCTGTCGGGCGAGGAATGAGTCGGGGCTTACTAACTATGAGCTTAATACGATTCGTTCCCTGTTGGAAGAAGGGACAAGCGCGGGGGCTGTTGCCGTTGATGAGCTTATCAGGACTTTTCCTTTTCCGATGGAGACGTCTGTTGCTGCCGTCCGCTTCCTGTCCGAGCATGGGGGGAGGGCTGTGTTGAAGGAGGGTATGTGTGTAGCGGTTAGTGATTAAGAATAAATCATGGTAATTATATATCAGTTTACCGTATTTCGGGACGTGGGAAGCCTTTTGTTGTTTTTGAGAACCCCCAACAGGGTTTGAAACCCTGTTACCTTAGATTTGCCCCGTGTAAAAAAGAGATAATATTGCAGGATTAAAAAACACTAAATTCAAAAAGAAAGGAAACCGCATAATAAACCATAACCCTGTACAGGCAAAACCTATACCCCTGTTTGGTATTATGCGGCTTTTC
>LBCX01000141.1 GCA_001657575.1 Bacteroidales bacterium Barb4 | reverse complement strand
GATGTTTCATTCTATTGTTCTGATTATTGGAAAAGTTACAGGGAATTTATCCCTGCGGAAAAACATTTGCAAACTAAAGCGGAGACATTTACCGTTGAGGGATACAACAGTAGAATCCGGCATTATTTGGCAAGGTTCAAGCGGAAAGGGAAATGTTACAGCAAAGCGGAACACATGATTGAAAAGTCTTTGAATTTATTGTTTTTAAAGCTCAATAATGAATTGACTATATTAAATTAACAATACCTATAATATAAATCAATTCGATAAAATACAGATGATTAGAGAGTATGATATGACGTAGTTCTTTACGAACTCCAATAGATGAGTAGTTATAGAGGCTTGAAAGCAGTTCTAAATTATTTATCTATGAGATCATCTACACAGGTTTTGGTAAAAAGATTAATGCGAAAGTTAAAACAGTACACATATCTTTATTTTGGCATATCTTTAAAAGTAGGATCATTCTCTTTTTTTAATAATTATCTTGTATTGAAAAGAGATTTGAATTTACTTAATAAACAGGCTTTAAAATCATCTGTTTCGTTTCCCGTCACAAATGCTTCTTTATTTGTTGGTACTCATAAAGATACAAATAATAATCGAATCAGACAACTGACAGTCAATGTTTTATTATGCCTGATTACATTTTTATTCTATTTTTAAACAGTTTCGTAATAATCTATCAAAAAATCATGTCAACAATCAGCTTAACGGATAAATATTATTGGAGAAAATATTGGGATAATTATGAATATGAGAAAATCCCTAATAAAGTTGTTTACAATCAATACATCAATTATCTGAAAAACAAAGAAAGTTTTATTGAAATTGGGGGATTTCCCGGTATTAATGCAGCCTATTTTTACAAAAATATTTGTAAGGATGTTTCACTCTTGGATTTTTACATTGATAAACAAATAGTAAGTAAATTAGAAGCATTTAATCATATTCCAAAAGATACAATTAAATGTATCGAATCTGATTTCTTTGTATTCGAAACAACAAATAAATACGATATTGTTTTTTCGTCAGGCTTCATTGAGCATTTTGATGATACAAAAGATGTTATTAAACGACATATTGATTTATTATCTCCGAATGGAAATGTATTAATCATATTGCCTAATTTCAGAGGGCTAAACGGCGTATTACAATATTTATTTGACAGGAATAATTTTAATATTCATAATCTCAATTCGATGAAATTAAATAACTTATGGAAGATCATGTCCGAATTGAATGTGCATAACGTCAAAATATCATATACTAAAAAACCAATGTTATGGCTTGAACCAAAACAAGGGATAAAGCATATAATTATACGAAAATTCGTGAAACTATGTAGTCATGCACTGAAATTGTTTCCGATAAGATGTCGTTTATTATCACCTTATATTATTGTCTTTGCTGAATATGGGACTAATAAATAGATTGCGTAATTATTATTTGCGCCAATTTTTCTTTCCCGATATTTTTAGTATAGTGGTTAATCTTTTTTACCTTGTACGAAAAGGAATGCCGGAAAAGATTGCCGAATATGCTTCGGGATTCAATGGGAGAATGTTAGGCTTTGGATGTGGTCATAAACCATACAAATCATTGTTTCCACATGGTGGAAAAGTACATCGGTGTTGACTTTGAAAATGACAGGCACACATAGCCTTTTCCCGACAATTATTTTGATTGTGCTATGTGCACCGATCGGAAGGGAAGTTCGGGGTATTGGAAAAGGATCAGTTTATACGGGAGTTGCTGGGTTGCCCGTGAGTGTTGGAAGCCTATTCGGGCAGACGGTATAAGCCGGAGCAATGGCAGGGGCTACTTCTGCCTTTCGGGTGGGATTACTTCACTCGGACGGGTGAAGTAGTCGTACTCCCTCAGGTCAGATACCCCCTGCCGTTCAGGTGGCACTACTTCACTCGGACGGGTGAAGTAATGCCCACCGGGCGGTATAGGGTGATATTCCCCTCTTATCATTTGGTACAGTTGCCCGGGATACAGATGCCCCAAAGGGGCAAGAGATTTCAGCCCCACATGAAGCGTAGCGGAATGTGGGGTTAAAAGAACAATTACCAATAAGTTCTGAAAGAACGACCGGTATTATATGTTGCATTTTGTATCATTCTTTCAGAACTTTCCTGACGGCGTTATCCGTAAACCCCACATTCCGCTTCGCTGCATGTGGGGCTGAATTCTTATATTCCTTCGGAATTTTGGTTGCCTTTACCATCCGTTCTCTGCCAAAAATATCAGCGATTACGGTAATTTCTCCATACCCTTCGCCGCGCAGCAGTTCCGCCGTCTCACCCCCCAGACAAGCATTGATTTCCAAATAAAGCCGTCCGCCGCTGTTCAGCCGCTGCCTGCCGAAACGGGCAATGCGGCGGTAGAACACAAGCGGGTCGTCGTCGGGTACAAACAGAGCAGTGTGCGGCTCATAGTCAAGTACATTTTTCTCCATCGCCCCCTTTTCGCTTTCCGTCACATAAGGCGGATTGCTGACAATAACGTCAAAGCCCTCCGCAATCCTCTCCACCGCCTGCTCTTCGGAAAAGATGTCCGCACAGACAAAATCAACCGCAACGCCCAGCAGTCGGGCATTCTCGCGGGCAACAGCCAATACCGCCTCCGAAACATCAACCGCCGTAACCCGTGAGCCGTGCAACAGCTTTGCCAGTGTGCAGGCTATACACCCGCTCCCCGTCCCAATATCCAGCACAGCCCCTCCCCTACCCTTCTCATCCGTCAGGATTAGCTCTACCAACTCTTCAGTTTCCGGTCGGGGAATCAACACGGAAGGATTCACCTGAAAAGGCAGTCCGTAGAAGCAAGTCTTCCCCAAAATATACTGCACAGGCTCCGATTGCCGCAGTCGCCCGACAATCTCTTCAATCCGGTGTCGCTCGCCGACAGACAATACACTGCCTTTATCTGCCAAAAGTCTGTGAGGCGGAATGTCGCAAACATCCTCCATGATAAGGCGCGTAAAGGCGCGAATCTCCTCCGAAGGGTAGCAGTCTTTCAATAAGTCCCGTATGTACGCAATGGTATCCGTCATAATTCGGGCGCAAAAGTAACAAGTGGCAGTGGCTTTCCTATCTTTGCCGCTAAAATTCAATATGACAGGCATTTTGAGATGAACTACTACGAACTTGTTTTTACCTCATCGTCTTCAACGATTGAGACGGAGATTGTGAATGACGTGCTGGCGGCAGAGCTGGCGGAAATCGGCTTTGAGAGTTTTGCCGGAGATGAGGAGGGGCTGAAGGCTTACGTTGCCGAACGGCTCTATGATGCAGAGGCGGTGCGGGGAGTACTGGCTGCCTTCCCGCTGCCGGACGTTGATTTTCGCTATACCGCCAACCTGATTGTCGGCAGGGACTGGAACGAGGAGTGGGAAAAGAACTACTTTAAGCCTGTCCGCTTCGGCAGGGAGTGCATCATCCGTGCCTCTTTCCACGAGGCGGAGCCTGACTTTGCCCATACGGTTATTATTGACCCGAAGATGGCTTTCGGCACGGGAAACCACGAGACGACCTACCTGATGGTCAGCGAAATGCTGCCGCTTGACCTTGCGGGAAAGGAAGTGCTGGATATGGGTTGCGGCACTGCCGTGCTTGCCATACTTGCGGCTCTCAAAGGGGCGAAGCGGGTGACGGCAGCGGACATAGACGAACAGGCTTGCGACAATGCGCTTGAAAACATACGTCTGAACCATACGGAGGGCATACAAGTGGTGCTTGGCGGAGCGGAACGTATTGCGGAATATGCCCCTTTCGACCTTGTCTTTGCCAATATCAACCGCAATATCCTGCTGAATGACATGAGCCGCTACGCTGCCGCCTTAAAGCCGGAAGGGCTTTTGTTCCTGAGCGGCTTTTATGAGTCGGATGTGCAGGTGATTGAAGAGGAATGCAGGTGCAACGGTCTCGTTGTGCAGTCTGTTGCCACAAGAAACGATTGGGCAGTGGTGCGAGCAGTTATTCAAACCACAGGGTCATAGCCGCTTCCTCCCCAAGGATGGCAGCGCAGGATGCGTCTGACGGAAAGGTACAAACCTTTCAGCAGCCCATACTTTTTGAGGGCTTGCACGGCATATTCGGAACAGGTGGGCGTAAATCGGCAGGAAGCCGGTGTCAGGGGGGAGATGCAGTAACGGTAGAAATAGATCGGCAAAAGGAAGAGAGCGGTAAGCAAGCGTTTCATAGCAGTTTTTCCCGTAGTATGCGGAGAGCTTTTGTCATGGCTTTCTCCATTTCTTGATGCGACCGGATTTCATTGTCCACATAGAGGAAGGCAATCATGAGGCTTTTGCCTGTTTCTTCAAGGGGGGCTGTCAGTTCGTTTTTCTGTGTGCGGTAGGCTTCGCGCACCTGCCGTTTGATATAGTTCCGCTTGACTGCCCGTTTGAATCTTTTCTTGGCTACGCTTATCAGTATGCCTGCCCGCGGCGGGAAAAAGGCTTTATCTACAATAAGATAAACGACCCGCAGGGGGAATGCTATAAACGACCGTCCGCCGGCAAACAGCAAGTCGGTATCGCGCTTGTGCGAAAGCCGCTCCGCCTTTGTCAGCGAATAGCGAGGGGTCATCTCTTTCTGACGGATAGTTTCTTCAGGTATTGATCCAAGGCGGCAACCATGGAAGTAGCTTCGGGCGTGGGAGCTTCCACATCAAGGCGGAAACCGGCATCTTTAACGGCTTTGGCGGTGGCCGCGCCGAAGCATCCCATTTTTATATCTTCCTGTTTGAAATCGGGGAAGTTCTCCAAAAAGGAGGATATGCCGGAAGGACTGAAAAAGATGAGCATGTCGTAGTCAAACTTCGCATCTTGGGCAAAGGGATTGTTTACCGTGCGATATATGACTGCTTTCGTGTAGTTTATCTTCTTTGCGTCCAAAAGGGAGAACAAGTCGTCTTTATGGATGTCGGATACCGGTATGAGATATTTTTCTTTCGGATGTTTCACTATGGGTGTAACGAAGTCAGACAGTTTACCGCTTGCCCCGTTGAAGACTTTCCTTTTCCTGTAGATGATGTATTTTTGGAGATAAACACCGACGGCTTCCGTTATGCAGAAGTATTTCATGGTTTCGGGTACGGTTATCCGCAGTTCTTCGCACAGTTTGAAGAAGTAATCAATGGCGATACGTGCCGTAAATACAACGGCTGTAAAGTCTAATATGGCGATGCGCTGTTGTCTGAATTCTTTGGCGGTAAGCGGCTCTACTTTTACAAAAGGGTGAAAGCAAACCTCCACCCCGTATTTATCCGTAAGGTCGGAATAGGGAGATTTCTCGGATGCAGGTTCGGATTGCGATACCAGCACTTTTTTGATACTCAACGCCATAAAGAGTTTGTTTCGATATAATTAAATAAGCCGATACTACCTTTAATGAATAGAAACAAGGGGATTATTTCTTGGGCGCAAAAGTACAAACATAAAAATAAGCAGTCGTTCCTTTTAATTGAAAATATTCGTATCGTATTAAAAAATAAAACCAGACGGTACAGCACATAAAGCAAGGCAAACAATTGGAGGGGAAGGACAAGCGATTTGTCAAAAAAGACCAGCCACATGACAGGCACATACAAGACTATGCCCCACAGCCCCGTCATAGCATGACAACTTGCCTTCCACACTTCGCGGTGTTCCCTTTCGCCAAATGTCCGTCCGATCACCGTATATAATCCCTGCTTGAAAAAGTAGAAGAGCAGGAAGAAGAGAAAGACTGTACCTATAAACGACAGCACGTCCGACACGTCGCCGAAAGGCAGATGATACTGCTTTCTGACCGTCATAAATACGGCAACAGCCGACAGCAGGAGAGCCTGAACGGTCATAAAGGAGCGAAACAGCCATTCACTGTCCGCAAAGCCTTTTACCGGCATTTCAAACAGACTTGCCCGTCCCTTGAGTTGAAAGGTGTCTTTCAGCATCTTTACCACCAAAGGGAAACGAAAATGAAATATCAGGGCAAAGGAAGCAAACAGAATAAACAGCAGGGCGAACATTAAATCGTCCGCCATCTGCCAGCCTCCGACAGGCACACCCGTATATCCTTCAAAGTGTTCCACTTAATTGTCGGCTGTCAATTTGATTATTTCCCCCACAGTAGGGTGCGGGAAGACGAAAGAAGCTAATTCCTCGGCTTTCATGCCCTTTTCAATGGCTATGCCTGCCGTAATAATCAGTTCGGAAGCCGGATTGCCCAAGATGTGTGCGCCGACAAGCGTACCGTCTTCCGAGAAAATCAGTTTGCACAGACCGTTGCCGCCTTCATTCTCCGCCGCAAAGCGTCCGGAAAACGCCATCGGGAGTTTCTTTACCGTACAGGGGATGCCGGCGGCTTGCAGTTCTTCCTCTGTTTTGCCAACGCCGGCAATTTCGGGGTTGGTATAGACTATGCCGGGGATTGCCTTATAGCTCATGCCGTTGCCGCCTTTCCCCGCGATATGCCGGACGGCTGTTTCCGCTTCGCTTGATGCCGTATGCGCCAGCAGGGAAAAGCCGGTTATATCGCCGCAGGCATAGACATTCGGGAGGGAAGTCTGCATGTATTGATTTGTTTGGATGCCGGAACGGGAAAGCTCTACGCCGAGCGTTTCCAATCCGAAACCTTTGACAACCGGACGGCGACCCGTGCCCAGCAGTATCTTTTCGCCTTTCAATGTCAAGCCTTCGCCGTCCTTTTCCAGCGTCACTTCCTTTCCGTGTACGGCAGTTACTTTATATCCTATATAGAACTTCACGCCTTTCTTGGCATATTCCGCCTGCAACATACCGGACAGTTCCCTGTCCGTTGCGCCAAGTATCTTGTCCGTCATCTCCACCACAGACACTTCCGCACCGAGACTATTGAAGAAGGAGGCGAACTCCATACCAATCACTCCGCCGCCGATAATCACTAAGGAAGCAGGCAATTCCTTTGTTTTCAAGGCTTCCCGACTTGTCCAGAAGTCCGTATCGCTCAGTCCGGGTATGGGCGGCACGATGGCTTCCGAGCCTGTACACAGTAAAAGATGTGATGCCTGATAAGCGGTATCATTGCAAGCAATGGCAAGCGTCCCGTCGTCAGTCCGTCCCTGTATGACGGCTTCGCCGGTCACCGTCTCTACGCCGCAGTCCGTCAGTTTCATGCGAATGCCGGCAGTCAGTTTCTTTACCACCTTTTTCTTGCGGGCAATCATCTTGGGCAGGTCGAAAGACGGGTTTTCTGCTTGCACGGCATATTTGGAGGCGTGCTTGATGCTGTCGTACAGCTTGGCGGAATACAGGAGCGTCTTTGTCGGGATACAACCCTCGTTCAGGCATACCCCGCCCAAGGCATTCTTTTCATAAAGGACAACGGAAAGCCCTTCCTTCGCCGCCTGTTCAGCGGCTGTATAGCCGGCGGGACCTCCGCCGATTATGGCAATATCATATTTCATCCCAAAAGAACGATTAACTGTTAACGAGTAATAGCTGATGTTACACAAAAGCCCTGAAAGGGCAAGAGATTTCAGCCCCACATGCAGCGAAGCGGAATGTGGGGTTTAGATGAATACATTTCAAACAAAACCCTGAAAGGGCGATACAAACGATGATTTACAAACATATAATATTCGGTCGTCCTTTCGGACTCCTTTGGCGGTGTTGTCCTCAATCGACCCCACATTCCGCTTCGCTGCATGTGGGGCTGAAATCTCTTG
>LBCX01000464.1 GCA_001657575.1 Bacteroidales bacterium Barb4 | reverse complement strand
ATATCCTGCCTGACGGAACCGAAAGACCCATAGAACGCCCACAGGATTCAGACAGGCAAAAATCATGTTACAGCGGTAAAAACTCATAACGTGAAAAACAACCTGCCTTGTACGCCTCAAAAAAGCGTCCTGCGGCTTTCCAAGACCCGTGACGGCAGTGTTCATGATAAAAAACAGCAGACAAACAGCCTTTGAGTTTGCCTGCCGGCATTATCCTGCGGCAAGATACAGGATTCCCCCCCGGGCATAAGCCTGAAAATGCAACTGTAAAAATGCCTGCAAGGAAGCCTGAAGGCAAACCATTGTCTAATGCACAAAAAGAAGAAAACAAAAAAATATCAGGTTTTCGTATTCCTGTTGAACATGCCATCGGAGGAGTCAAAAAATGTCGTATTGCCAAAGAGCGTTCCATGTGTCGAAAATTTGGCTTTGACGATTTAGTCATGCTTGTTGCTTGCGGTCTGCATAATTTTAGAATGTCATTGAAAATGTGAACTGTATAACCTGATTCTATATAATGTCTATTGTAGTTGCACTTATATTCGGCGATGACGAAAAAGAAGTCAAGCAGAATACACAGGAAGAGTCGGCGGAGCAGGTAAAGCAGGAAGAACCGGAAAAGACAGTAAAGTCAGCATTTCCGGTAAAGAAACCAAAAAGAGTTACAAGATCAATATCTGTAAACATTTATGATGATCTCAACGAGCGTATAGTTGGACAAACGGTCTATTTGAGTCATGTTGCCTATGGTATATTTAGTAAATGGGGCGGTCAAGATAGGATAGATATAGGATTAAAACTTACGAAGATTTAGAGATAGCTCGCTTAAAAATGAAGGGAGTATTCAAGGAGACTGCCATATTGGGAGTGTATGAAGATGACTGGGCATTGCTAATTAAGGATATTTAGCGTGCCATTTCGATAATGTATGAATAATAACACAGACAGTTCCAACATCTCCACTTTCTTGGAACAGCATTTGGACTTTCTTCTCATTTCTGCCAAAAAGTGCCTGAATAAACTGTTGTATCCTTCCGCCGTAAAGGTTTCCGCTTTGGTTTGCAGATGTTTTTCTGGGGGTATGATGCTCTCGCAAGGTTTCCAGTAATCACTTGCAATCCTGTTCATGTCATGGTGTTTTATTTTGCTCCAAAACTTTCCGGCCGTTTGACTGCTTCTGTCTCCGATGACAAAATCAGGGAACTTTTTTCCCGTTCCCTCAACGGCAATCCATATCTGATAACAGTTTTTTTGAACCTGTGCATGAATGCATTTCGTCCACTTCTACAGTCTCTGCCTCTTTGCTTTCAAAATTAAGTTCCCGTGTTTCTTTTCCGAATTTCCTGATCCGGTTCAAGACCGAAACGTTGCCTACTCCCAACAGTCTTCCGATTGAACGGAAGCCCGAGCCTTCAAGGTACAGGCGGAGAGCCTGTTTCTTTATCGAATCGGGCTTGGCTG
>LBCX01000140.1 GCA_001657575.1 Bacteroidales bacterium Barb4 | reverse complement strand
AAAAGAACGGCATGGACAATGCCGACCATATCATTACGGTAAGCAACCTGACCCGGCAGACGGTTATTGAAAAGTATCATCAAAACCCTGCCAAAGTAACTACCGTCCACAATGCCGTAGAACCTCTCAGTCCTGAAATACTTGCCATACAGGACAAGAAAGGGGTCAAAGACAAGGTCATTACTTTCTTGGGACGCATCACCATGCAAAAGGGACCCGAATACTTCGTAGAAGCTGCTGCCAAAGTATTGGCTAAAGCTCCTCACGCACGTTTCGTCATGGCGGGCAGCGGCGATATGATGGACAAGATGATACGCTTGGCAGCTTCCCGCAACATAGCGGACAGATTTCACTTCACCGGATTTATGAAGGGTAAACAGGTGTACGAAATATTGAAGGCGAGCGATGTATATGTTATGCCTTCCGTATCGGAACCTTTCGGCATCTCCCCCTTGGAAGCCATGCAATGCGGCGTACCGACTATTATATCCAAACAGTCCGGCTGTGCCGAAATATTGGACTATGCCGTCAAAGTGGACTATTGGGACATCGAAGCTATGGCTGATGCCATGTATTCCATCATTTCCTATCCCTCCATGCACCAATTCCTGAAAGAAGAAGGAAAGGATGAGGTGGACAACATCAAATGGGAATATGCCGGACAGAAAGTGAGAAACATTTATGAACAGGTAATGAGGTCTAACTACTAATTCCTAAAAAAAGAGATATGAAAACTATTTGCTTTTACTTTCAAATACATCAGCCGTTTCGCTTGAAGAGATACCGCTTCTTTGACATCGGGAACGACCATTATTATTATGATGACTTCCAAAACGAGGAAATCATGCACCGCATAGCTGAACGCTGCTACCTGCCTGCCAATAGAACAATATTGGAAATGATCAAGGCAAACGGGGGCAAGTTCAAGGTTGCCTTCTCCATCTCCGGCGTTGCGCTCGAACAATTGGAAATCTATTCGCCCGAAGTCATAGATAGCTTCAAGGAATTGGTGGCAACAGGCAATGTAGAATTTCTTACCGAAACATACGCTCACTCCCTTTCTTCCCTCGGCGATGCGGAAGAGTTCAAGGAACAGGTGGAAAAGCATAAAGAGAAACTGCATTCCGTCTTCGGTATCGAACCCAAAGTGTTCCGCAATACCGAACTCATTTATTCCGACGATATAGCCGACCTTGTCGCCGACATGGGCTTCAAAGGCATGGTCACCGAAGGTGCCAAGCATATCATGGGATGGAAAAGCCCGAACTACATTTACACCTCCGCCGTACAGCCCAAATTGAAACTTCTGCTGAGAAACGGTCGTTTCAGCGAAGACATCGCTTTGCGCTTCAACAACTACAGCTGGAACGAATACCCGCTGACAGCCGACAAATACATCTCATGGATAGCCGACACCCCCGCTTCGGAGCAAGTTATTAACCTCTTTATGAACTATGAAGTTCTGGGTCTCCACAATCCCGCCGAATCCGGCATCTTCGACTTCCTCAAAGCCCTTCCCCGTTTTGCTGCCGAACGGGGCATCTCTTTCTCTACCCCCTCGGAAGCATTCAAACTGCTCAAACCCGTGGATACCATTTCCGTCACGCACCCTATCTCGTGGGCGGACGAAGAACGCGACTGTGGATCTTGGTTGGGCAATGTCCTGCAACAGGAATCATTCCGTAAAATCAACGACATAAGCGAACGGGTACGCCTCGCAGAAGACCGCCGCATCCGTCAGGACTGGAACTATCTGCAAAGCAGCGACCACTTCCACTACATGAACACTCGCCACCGCCACGGCAGTTTCTTCAGTCCCTACGACAACCCCTACGATGCTTTCAACAACTACATGAACGTCCTGTCCGACTTCATCGTCCGTGTCAATGCCCAATTCCCTGAAACCATCGAAAATGAGGAACTCAACGCGCTCCTCACTACTATCCACAACCAAGAGGAAGAGATAGAGACGCTGCAAAAGGAACTGGGCAAACAGAAGAAGAAAGCAAAGTAATTTTACTTCGTATATATATTGAGAGTTTTAGATAAAGAATTGCGGCTTAATCTGGTAAGGATTGAGCCGCAATTTGTATTTTGTGCTTTCAGCACAAAAAAAGAGGGCGAGTTTCCCCGCCCTAAATGTTTTCACAACGGAATAATCCTTATTGTGAATTGTTTCAATTATTGGATGCAAATATAGGGTGTATTTTTGAATAAGCAAGCCGGATTGCTTTTTTCCGCAAAAAAAAATGAGGACTTGAGTTTTTATTGATTGGATATAGATATTACACAATTGTCCATGCCGTCATCGTTATATCAAAAAAAGGTCAAAAAACTTTGATAGTCTCAATCTTTATTTACGACCTTTACCGATTCTTTTCAACATGCATGTAGTTAGAGTAGTGGACAGAAACAAAAAAGAAAAGTGATTTTTATTTTGTGGAATCAAAGAATAGTATAATACAGTAAAACAAAGTGTCATGACAAAGGTATTGGGTTTGGATTTAGGAGCGGCTTCAGTTGGCTGGGCAATGATAGAAGAAGAGGAAAAGTCGCATAAGATTTTGGGATTGGGTAGTCGAATTATTCCTTATGAAGGAACGGAGGGAAATGATTTTGCAAAAGGAACGGGGGAAAGTCGGAATGCATTACGAACAAAAGCCCGTACTGCTCGGAAAGGATACGATCGTTACCAATTACGAAGAAAATATTTGGTTGATACGTTGGTGAAGAATGAGATGATGCCCGATGAATATCTGAGAAAACTGCCCAAAATGCAACTTTGGGAGCTAAGAAGTAAAGCTGTTACAACTGAAATTACCAAACAAGAATTAGGAAGATTATTCTTGTGGTTAAATCAGAAGCGAGGTTATAAAAGCAGCAGAAGCGATGCCAATTTAGATAAAAAAGATACAGAATATGTTGTCGAGGTTAAAAGTCGTCATGAGAAGATTAAAGAATCAGGTTTTACCATCGGACAATATTTTTATAGTGAGCTAAAAAGCAACGAATATTTTCGAGTAAAAGAAAATATTTTTCCAAGAGAAGCTTATATTGAAGAATTTGATGCCATTTGCAAGCAGCAAAAAAGGCATTTGACTGATAAGCTAATTAGCCGGATAAGAAATGAAATTATATATTATCAACGCCCTTTGAAATCACAAAAAGGATTGGTTTCAGTTTGTAGATTTGAAGGATTTTTCAAAAAAGGGATAAATGGAAAAGAATATTTTGTCGGACCTAAAGTAGCTCCTAAAAGTTCTCCATTATTTCAAACAGTAAAAATATGGGAGAATATAAACAGCATCAGATTAAGCGACCGTAATGGAAAGGAAATAATGCTGTCTTTAGAACAAAAGAAATGTATTTTCAATCATTTAGACAATAATGAAAAGCTAACACCGAAAGATTTATTCATAATTATTGGCGTGAAAAAAGAAAATTGCTTCGTAAATAAACAATTAGAAAAAGGAATACAAGGAAACGTCACAAAATCTACTATACTAAAATGCTTTGGAGAAAATAATGATTATGACAAATGGTTGAAATTAGATTTAAATATTATTGTTAAAAAAGATACATTTGGTTATTTGTATGACAAGAAAACAGGAGAAATAATAGGAGAGAAGTTGATTAAACATGTAGATTCTGCTGTAGAAAGAGAACCGCTTTATCAATTGTGGCATACCATTTATTCAATTAATAATACAGATGAGTGCAGTGCTGCTTTACAAAACAAATTTGGATTTGACAGTGAAACAGCAGATAAACTTTCCAATATAGATTTTGGCAAAGCCGGATTCGGAAATAAATCGGCAAAAGTGATTCGGAAAATTCTGCCTTATCTAATGGAAGGTGATGACTACAGTCAGTCCATGAGTTATGCAGGATTTAATCATTCGGATTCTTTAACCAAAGATGAAAATCTGAAAAGGAAACTGTTGGATAAACTGAGACCAATTGAGAAAAATTCACTGCGTCAGCCAATAGTTGAGAAAATTTTAAACCAGATGGTCAACGTCGTTAATGCGATTATAGACAAATATGGAAAACCGGATGAAATTCGTATTGAATTAGCCCGTGAATTGAAGCAAAATAAAGAAGAACGAAATAAAACTGACAAGGATATGAGCAAACGCCAGCGGGAAAATGGGGAAATCTCAAAACGTTTGGCTGAATATGGATTGCGTGCTACACGAAATAACATTATAAAATGGCGATTGTATGAAGAAATAGACAATCAAGACAAAAAATTAAATGCTATTTGTGTCTATTGCGGACAACCTATTTCGTTAACAGAAGCTATAAAAGGAAATGAGGTTGATGTTGAACACATTATACCAAAATCAAAATTATTTGATGATTCTCAGAGTAACAAGACGTTGGCACATAGGCGGTGTAACTCTACTAAAGGGGATATGACCGCTTACGACTTTATGGAAAATAAGCCGGCACAAGTATTCAATGCCTATATAGAGCGGGTAAATATGCTTTATGACAATAAGATAATAAGGAAAGTAAAGCGGGATAAACTTTTAATGCCGGAAAGTAAAATACCGGATAATTTCATTGACCGTCAATTAAGAGAAAGTCAATATATAGCCAGCAAGGCACGGGAAATTTTGCAAACTATTTGCTACAATGTTTGGAGTACGAGCGGGACAGTTACAGCAAGGTTACGTCATTTATGGGGTTGGGATGATGCCACAATGAGTCTGCAATTACCAAAATATAGAGAATTAGGACTGACAGAGATGGTTGAATGGGAAAGTGAGCATGGCAAACAAAAACATTCGAAAGAAGTAATTTCAGATTGGTCAAAACGGGATGACCATCGCCATCATGCCGTTGATGCTTTGACTATAGCATGCACCAAGCAAGGTTTTATTCAACGTTTTAATACCCTAAATTCCAGTAAAACAAAAGAAGATATGGAATTTGAAATTGCAAAATGTTCTATTGAATATAGGGAGAATCTTTCTAAGCTTGAAAAATATATTATTGCGCTACGACCTATTCCTGTTTCTGAAGTCGAAGATGCTGTTGCAAACATTTTAATTTCATTTAAATCAGGGAAAAAAGTTGCAGTAAAAGGGAAAAGAAAAATAGGAAAAAGAGGGAACAAGAAAATAATTCAAACCGATATTATCATTCCTCACGGTTCACTAAGTGAAGAAAGTGTATATGGAAAAATCAAGACTATTGAAAGGGAGAAGCCTCTTAAATATCTTTTTCAGAATTCGCAATTAATATTTAATAATAAGATAAAAATATTAGTTGAGGAGCGGTTGGCGACGTTTGAAAATGATACAAAAAAAGCATTAGCATCACTTAAAAAAGTACCTGTTTATTTGGATGAAGAAAAAACAATAGTTTTAGAATATGCAACATGTTTTAAAGAGGAATATGTGAAGAAATATGATGTTGATACAAATTTCAGTAAAACAGATAAAGTAATTGATGATAAAATTAAGGAAATACTTCAACATCGTTTAGGTAAATTCGGCGGGAAGGCTAAAGAGAAAGAAGCCTTTAAAGATGTTCAACAAGGGGATAAGACTATAAAATGGTATGAGGATGAAGGATTAGAGCGACCTATTCATTCTGTTCGATGTTTTACCGGACTGTCGGCAATTGTCCCTGTCAAGAAAGATGAAAATGGAATTGATATTGGATTTGTGAAACCAGGGAATAACCATCATATTGCTATTTATTCAGATAAAGACGGGAACAGATATGAGCATATATGTACATTTTGGCATGCGGTAGAGCGTAAAAAATATGATATTCCTGTTGTTATCAAGGATAGCAATGAAATTTGGAACAAAATTTGGTCAAAACCTGAAGGTTCTTATCCGCAAAGTTTTTTGGATAAACTTCCACAAGAGAATTTGACTTTGGATTTAAGCATGCAGCAAAATGAAATGTTAATTTTAGGGATGTCTTATGAGGATATTAAAACTGCTATTGACAATAGTGATTACAAACAATTAAGTAGCAATTTATACAGACTACAAAAATTAGCAAATGCAAATTATATGTTTCGCCATCATTTAGAAACTCAAATTATTGATGATAATAATTCGAAGGCAAGTCGGCGATTTATTAATATTCATAGTTTAAAAGCCTTATTCGCTTGGAATCCTTATAAAGTAAATATAAATTGTTTGGGAGATATTCAAACTAATAGCAGATGATTAAAAAAACATTATATTTTAGCAGTCCTGTCTATTTGAGTACTCGAAATAGTCAATTGATTATTAAATTGCCGGAAGTGGAGAGGAATGATACTCTGCCGAAGGATTTTAAGCAACAATCGGTTATCACGAAACCGATAGAGGATATTGGGATAATTGTTCTTGATAACAGACAGATTACAATAACTCACGGGGTGTTGGAGAAATTGCTGGAGAATGATGTTGCTTTGATTACTTGTGACAGTCGGAGCTTGCCTGTCGGTTTGATGTTGCCTCTTTATGGGAACACGACACAGAGCGAGCGGTTCAGAGATCAAATTGACGCTTCGCTTCCTTTGAAAAAGCAATTGTGGCAGCAGACCATTCAATATAAAATCAAGAATCAGGCAGCGGCTTTAAACCAATTGCGCGGGGAGACGGTGAAAAATATGTTGGTGTGGGCAAATGATGTCAGGAGCGGAGACTCTGATAATTTGGAAGCGCGGGCGGCTGCATATTACTGGAAGAATCTTTTTCCGTCTGTTTCAGATTTTACGAGGGACAGGGAAGGGGTAGCACCTAATAACTTGTTGAATTACGGGTATGCCATTTTGAGGGCGGTTGTTGCGCGGGGATTGGTCGTAAGCGGAATGTTACCAACCTTAGGTATTCATCATCATAATCGTTATAATGCTTATTGTTTGGCAGATGATATTATGGAACCTTACCGGCCGTTTGTGGACGAACTCGTAGTCGGTATAGTTGACGGCGGACAAGACTATACGGAAATTACAAAAGAGCTGAAAGCAAAACTGCTGACCATTCCGACATTGGATGTTGTAATCGGCGGACAGCGTAGCCCTTTGATGGTAGCGGTAAGCCAAACGACAGCATCCCTTTATAAATGCTTCAAAGGAGAAGTCCGTAGAATCAGTTATCCGGAAAAATAAGTGTGGAACGGTTTAGTGAATATCGCATTATGTGGGTACTTGTTTTTTTCGACCTTCCGACGGAAACAAAGAAAGAGAAGAAAGTATATACGGATTTTCGGAAAAGACTGCAAGGTGACGGTTTTACAATGTTCCAATTCTCCATTTATTTGAGGCATTGCCCAAGTCGCGAAAATGCAGATGTGCATATAAAGCGGGTGAAATCCTTTTTGCCGGACAAAGGTCATATCGGAATTTTATGCATAACTGACAAACAATTCGGGAACATGGAACTGTTCTTCGGTAAAAAAGAAGCAAATCCCTCTACACCCGGACAACAATTGGAACTTTTTTGAAGCAACAGAAAAAGAAAAGCCTACTGCTACGGTAGGCTTTTCTTCTCTAAACAACCTCATTTTTCCACCCTAAATCTTCGCTTACCAATCTGATACTCAAACAAAAGCAGATAATAAGTTGTTTATGGTAGCAAAGGTAATAATAATTGAAAGCAATTCACAACTGTGCATGGATGTACCATGATTTGCCTTCAGTTGTTTATGGTAGCAAAGGTAATAATAATTGAAAGCAATTCACAACT
>LBCX01000463.1 GCA_001657575.1 Bacteroidales bacterium Barb4 | reverse complement strand
CCGCCAAAATATACCATCCTTCCCCTACCCCTCCTGCTAGAATAACACATCCTTCCAATACTCCCTCTGACAGTTTGTCATCCGACCGATACCTTTCTATTACCTGCCTATTACGATCCTATTACTTGCCTATTACAAAAAAGCACTTTTCCTTTGCCCCCACTTTCTGGAAAACTACATTGTCAATACTCCTCCATCTTTTACATTCCTGTCTTTTCCTTCTTTTGTGGCACAAACTTATGCTGCGTAAAGTATAACATATAATGCGTTTGCCCTTCCCTGCAAGGCAATAAATCCCTTCACTCCGCTAGCTTAATAACCGCCACCACCGGATAATGGTCTGAAAGAGTACGTGCCACATAGATATTTTCTGCCTCGCGGCTGCGGTATGTATCTATCAATATGCCGTAGCGAAGGACTTTAAGGGCGGGACTTACGAATATATGGTCAATGCGCTCGCCGGAGAAGCCGGTGGTGTTATGGTTGTTGAATGTTCCGTTGAGGGTATGGCGGACGGGAGACAGTTCGTAGCTGTCATCCAATGTTTCGGAATTGTTCAGCAGGGCGTAGCTTTCATCGTGCTGATCAACGTTGAAATCGCCTGCGAGGATGACCGGTTCGCTGCCGCACATTTCCTGTATTTTTGCCAGCACCAGCTTGGCACTTTCACTTCTTGCCGTCCCTCTCAAACTCGCCCCACGTGCAGATGCGCGGCAGGGCAGCATCCCAGCCTTTGTTGGGGCGATCGGTAACTTCCGACAGCCAGAAATGACCGGAGCGCAATAGGGTCAATACCTCTTTCTTATAGAATATAGGGGCATATTCCCCCGCCGTTGCACCGTCATCGCGACCGACACCGATAAAGGCGTATCCGGGCAGTGCGTCCAGCATATCGGCAAGCTGGTTGTGCAATACTTCCTGTGCTCCGAAGATGTCAAAATCGCTGAAACGGATTTGTTGGCAGATGAACGGGCAACGCCGTTTCCAGCCGTTCCCCTTTTCCGCATCCTCCTGACTGTCATAGCGGATGTTGCAGGTTGCCACTGTCAGTTGCTGCGTACAAACCGTGATGCTGCAGAGGAGAAAGAATAAAAGGCAGGATAGCTTTTTCATGATATTTTCAAATCAGTGAACGAACGTACAGATATTTCATATACGTTTGCTCTATTTGTTATTTCTAAAAAAAGGAACAGTGTTATGAGTCGGACAGATAGCTTTATTGTTTGCAAAGAGGCGGAAGCGGCGTGGAGCAGTGAGGAAATTCGTGATATAGTCAGACGTTCGCAGGCGGACTATACATTAATATATGCTAATCCGAAACCGTTGCAGTTGGGCCTGTTTGCCTTGGAACGCTTTGTTGCCGTAGCGGACGACAGCGGGGCGGGGCTGGTTTATTCCGATTATTACGAATGGAGGGAGGGCAAACGCTATCCCCGTCCGGTGATTGACTATCAGCAGGGGAGTCT
>LBCX01000139.1 GCA_001657575.1 Bacteroidales bacterium Barb4 | reverse complement strand
TACAAATTCGCAAAAAATCAAATACAGTAATGCCCACACCCTATTCTTTTATCGCTCCGTTTGCAAGACCTCTTTATGTTATGTTGAAGCCCGTCGGTGCTGTCTGTAATTTAAGATGCAAGTATTGTTACTATTTGGAGAAAAAAGACCTGTATCCGAATGCCTCTTCTTATCTTATGAGTGACTCTCTTTTGGAGAACTTCATAAAACAATATTTGGAATCCCAGACTACGCCGGAGGTTCTTTTTACCTGGCACGGCGGGGAAACGCTTATGCGTACTGTTGATTTTTACAGAAAAGCTCTTGAGTTGCAGAGAATATACGGTCGGGGTCGTCAGATTGAGAATGTGCTGCAAACAAATGGAACCTTACTGACGGATAAATGGTGTCACTTTTTCAAGGAAAATAATTTCCTGATAGGCATATCGATTGATGGTCCGCAGCATTGCCACGATATTTATCGGAGAGACAGGGAAGGGCGACCCTCTTTTTTCAAGGTGATGAAAGGAATTTCACTGCTCAAAAAGCATGGAGTTGAATTTAATGTAATGGGGGTGGTAAACGACTATAATGTAGATTACCCGCTGGAGTTTTATCATTTTTTCAAGAGTATTGATTGCCGCTACATTCAGTTTGCACCTGTGGTGGAAACCATAGACAATCAACCGGCTCCGTGGAACGTTCCTTCCGGGAAATGGGGTGATTTTCTGATTGCGATTTTCGACGAGTGGGTGAAACAGGATGTCGGCACCTATTACATACAGTACTTTGATTCTGCCTTAGCCAATTGGGTTGGCGAAAAGCCGGGCGTGTGTATTTTGGCGGAAACCTGCGGGCATGCCGGAGTGATGGAATTTAACGGCGATGTGTACAGTTGCGACCATTATGTACGTCCGGCATATAAATTAGGCAATTTGCAGACTCATTCGCTTACGGAAATGATGTATTCCGAAAGACAGCAAGCGTTTGGTGCAGCCAAACGAAAGGCATTGCCGCAACAATGTCTTGATTGCCAATTTCTTTTTGCCTGCAACGGCGAATGTCCCAAAAACCGGATTATGGAAACATCATCCGGAGAACCCGGATTAAATTATTTGTGCGAAGGCTATTATAAGTTTTTCAAACATGCAGCCCCTTACATGGATTTTATGAAAAACGAATTGCTGAGCCGGCGACCTCCATCCAATATCATGTTTAATATACCCTAAATATTGTTTATCTGTTTATTGCTTTTCCGGTAATCACCATAGTTCAATAGGAACTACGTCAATTTTTGAATGCGTAACATCAGTTAATCGCACTCTGATTGAAGTTGCAAGAGTATGGCTTATGAAAGAAGTAAAAAATACCATAATCATGGTATTTTTATGCTTTAAAGATGACCTTGCCGCAAATAGCAAGGGGCTTTTTTTCTTTCAGTCAATGGGTAAAATCGTAACCCAATCGTAACCGCTATGTTTCAATCCGGTAATATCCGCGCCTTACTTTTGTCGAAACTAAATGAAGGTTATGATACAAACACGGAACATAGACTTTTACTACGGCACTTTCCACGCTCTGAAAAACATCAGCATGGAAATGAAAGCTCATACCGTTACCGCACTCATCGGGCCTTCGGGTTGCGGCAAATCCACGTTCCTGCGCCTTTTCAATCGCATGAATGATTTGATTGGCGATACGAAACTGACCGGCGAATGTTTGATTGAAAGTCAAAACATTTATGACAAATCCGTTCAGGTTGATGACTTGAGGAAGAAAGTGGGCATGGTGTTCCAAAAGCCCAATCCCTTTCCCAAATCTATCTTTGAAAACGTGGCGTATGGTTTGCGGGTGAATGATATTCGGGATAAAACCTATATCACCGGACGGGTGGAGGAGTCTCTGCAAGCGGCTGCCCTCTGGGACGAGGTGAAGGACAAGTTGAAGAAATCGGCATTTGAACTTTCGGGCGGACAGCAGCAGCGCCTCTGCATTGCCCGCGCACTGGCTATCGCTCCCTCCATCCTGCTGATGGACGAGCCGGCATCGGCTCTCGACCCGATTTCAACGTCGAAGATTGAGGAACTGATTCATTCGCTCAAACAGCAGTACACCATTGTCATCGTTACGCACAATATGCAGCAGGCTGCCCGCATCAGCGACAGGACAGGCTTTTTCATGCTGGGTGAATTGATTGAATATGATGATACAAAGAAGATATTCTTGAATCCCGAAAAGGAACAAACTCAAAATTATATAACAGGAAGATTCGGATAATTATGAAGCATACAGAAAATGAGTTGCTGGCACTCAAAGAAGAAGTGTCGCAAATGTGGAAGCTGGTACTGTCGCAACTTGAAAAGGCGAAGCAGGCATTTCTCAATGGTGACATTGAGGTAGCGCGTGAAATAGCAAGCCGTGAAAAACGGGTGAACGCTTTTGAACTGAAAATTGATAGCGATTGTGAAAACTATATCGCGCTGTACAGTCCGGTAGCGGTTGATTTAAGGTTGGTTCTGTCGCTGATAAAGATCAGCAATACCCTCGAACGCATCGGTGATTTTGCCGAAGGCATTGCCCGTCATGTGATTGATGCCGATTGCAGCGACATAAACCCGCAAATGGTGGAAGAATTGCAGTTGGAAAAGATGTTTGAGACACTTATTACGATGCTCTCCGATAGTTTTGTTGCCCTTGAAACGGAAAACACTCGGATTTCAGGGAAAATTCTTGCCAAAGATGATGAGGTAGATATTCTTTATCGTAATTCCATCAATATATTGACAACGTACCTGCAAGCCAATCCTTCGCTTGTCTGGTGCGGGCTGAAAACGTTTCTGCTTATTCGCAAGCTGGAACGCATCGGCGACCATTGCAGCAATATTGTGGAGGAAATTGTCTTTTACGTGGATGCTAAAGTTTTGAAACATGGAGGGGCGAATACAAACGGATAACATCGTTTGTTTCTAATGGGGGATATGTACTTTTGCGTTGAAATCAATTTTAGTTGATATGATACGTCAAGAGCAGATAGCAGAGGTTATTGATTATCAAGGAGCGTTATTTCTTGATAAAAATACAGGTGTGGAACGGGATAGTCTGGATACTATTCCGATCGTAGAAAATTATGCCAATATAATTACCGGCATTCGCCGGTGCGGGAAAAGTACCTTGCTGCTGCAACTGTTAAAGAAAAAATACAATGATGCCCTGTTTCTCAATTTTGAAGATATTCGTCTGGCAGGTTTTGAAACTTCGGACTTTAGCCGTTTGTTGAATGAAATTGTCAAACGAAAGCTGAAAGTGATCTTTTTGGATGAAGTGCAGTTGGTTAAAGCGTGGGAGATGTTCGTAAATCAGCTGTTACGTGAAGGATATACTGTTTTCGTAACCGGCTCGAACGCTTCGCTTTTGAGCCGGGAATTGGGAACACATCTTACGGGGCGGCATCTGTCAACCGAATTATTCCCTTTTTCGTACAAAGAATTTCTGCGATATAAAAACGGGGAATGCAACAGCTTGTCATTGACCGAATATTTGAAAAACGGCGGTATTCCCGAATACGTAAAAACGGGTGTAAGCACCTTATTGACAGTATTGACAGATGATATAATCATACGGGACATTGCGATACGTCATGCCATACGCGATGTTAATTCACTTCGTCAATTGACGGTTTATTTACTGTCAAATATCGGAACATTGGTTTCCGCCAATAAATTATCTGGAATATTCGGCATTAAATCCAGCTCTACTCTATTGGATTATTTTTCTTTCCTGCAAGACTCCTATTTAGTGGAATTTATGCCTCAATTCAGTTATTCATTGAAAACGCAGGCACGCAATCCAAAGAAAATTTATGCGATTGACACTGGAATTGTCAGTGAAATATCCTCTTCCTTTTCAGACAATACCGGGCATAAACTCGAAAATTTGATTTACATCCATTTGAGACACTGGTACAAAGAATTGCGTTATTTCAAAGAAAAGGGAGAATGTGATTTCGTTGTACTTCTCAACGGAAAAGCCATACAGTTGATACAAGTATGCAGTCAGATAGACGACTTGAATTTTGACAGGGAATACAACGGATTGATAGAGGCCATGCAGTTTTTCAATTTACCGGAAGGCATAATTGTTACCCTCAATCAAAAAGACATATTTGAGAAAAATGGATTAACTGTCAAATCAATTCCGGCACACGAATATTTATTTCTTTAAACCGTACAACTATGACAAAACATAAAATCCTTATCGTTGACGATGAACCTGATATTTGCGAAATCCTTGCATACAATCTGACCAACGAGGGCTATGAAACTACTTGTGTCCGGTCGGCGGAAGATGCCTTGAAGGCTTTGGTCGCCGAATATTCCCTCATCCTGCTGGACGTGATGCTGGGCGGGATGTCGGGCTATCAGTTGGCGGAAACCTTGCGCCGGAAGGGGAATCAAATCCCCGTTGTCTTTCTGACGGCGAAGGATACGGAAAACGATATGCTGACCGGCTTTTCGGTCGGCGGAGACGATTATATTCCCAAGCCTTTTTCCTTGAAAGAGGTTTCCGCCCGCGTAAAGGCAATTTTGAAACGGCAGAAAACACCGGACGGCAAATTCATTTTCAATGATGTTATGATTGATTTTGAATTGAAAGAAATGACAATTGAGACAATTAAAGTCGGATTGACAAAAACCGAATTTGAAATCATTTCCCTTTTGGCAAACAATCAAAACCATGTATTTTCCCGTGAGGAAATTATTGATAATGTATGGAAAGACACGCCCTACATAACGGAGCGAACCGTGGATGTACACATTACCCGTTTACGGAAAAAGCTGGGTAGCCATGCTTCGCTTATTTCCAACCGTCCCGGTTTCGGTTACCTGTTTAATGCCTTGGATAAATGAAAGCAAGCTATAAACAAAAGCTTTTCCTTTGCCTCTTTCTCCTTTTCTCACTCTTTACTTTCGGAATTATTGTTTTTGAACAATCGCGCGAGAAGAAACTGCGTACCGAAGCCTTGGAAGGAAAATTAGATGTTTATGCAAATATGATTAATGCGGCATTAATCCGGCATCAAACATTGGACAGTTTGCTGCTCTTTTTCCCCCCGAACATTCGATTGACATTGATTGACAAGCAAGGTCTGGTATTATATGACAATGCCCTTGAAGAAATAACACAATTGGAAAACCATTCCCTCCGACCGGAAATAATAAGTGCGAAAAAAGAGGGTACGGGAACAAATATCCGGACTTCATCTTCCAATAAACTGGATTATTTATATTATGCCAAACGTTTCGACAATCAATACGTCCGGGTCGCACTGCCTTATGATATTCAAGTGCAACATTTCCTTAAACCCGACAATCTTTTCCTTTATTATATCCTGATTCTTTTTGCCGTCCTGTTGCTGCTTGTCAATTATGTGATTGAAGGCAAAAAGCAAATCGCCCTCGAACGCGAAAAGCTGTTGCAACATGTTCACAGCTCCGAAGAAGGTCTCTGTTTTTTCTCCGCCAATAAAACGATAGAGTTTTACAACGGATTATTCATTCAATATTTGAATACGATTACGGACGAATCAAACACCAATCCTTTATCCCTCTTTACAGATTTGTCGTTCCATGAAGCCGCTTCTTTTTTAACCGGACATAAAGCGTATAAAAGCTATTTTGAAACACGAGTCAATAAACAGGGGAAAACCTTTGCCGTCCGCATAAACATTTTTGAAGACAACAGTTTTGAATTTATTATTAATGATATTACCAAACAGGAAAAAACCCGCCTGCTGAAACAGGAAATGACCGGCAACATTGCCCACGAACTGCGTACCCCCGTCACCAGCATCCGCGGCTATCTGGAAACCCTTTTGGAGCAATCCATGAACGCCGGCAAACACCGTGAATTTCTGACCAAAGCCTACAATCAATCCGTCGTCCTGTCGGAACTCATCCACGACATGAGCCTGATTACCAAAATAGAAGAAGCTCCCCAGTCCTTCCCGCTGGAGCCTGTCCGCATACGGCAGCTGATTGAAACCTTAAAAGCCGACCTTGAATTTCAATTACAGGAAAAAAACATTCAAATGGAATGGAATATCCCCAACAGCATTACCATAACGGGTAACCGCCACTTGCTCTACTCCATCTTTCGCAACCTGACCGACAACGTCATACGCCATGCCGGCACCGGTGTCCGCATATTCATCAACCAATATAATGAAGACAGCGATTCTTACTACTTTTCCTATTCCGACACCGGTGTCGGCATCCCTGACGACTACCACCTGAACCGCCTGTTCGAACGTTTCTACCGCATCAACGAAGGTCGCACACGGGATGCCGGCGGTTCGGGCTTGGGCTTGTCCATTGTCAAAAATGCCGTATTATTCCACAAAGGGAGCATTGTCGCCAAAAACAGGGCAGGAGGCGGGCTGGAGTTTCTCTTTAAGCTGCCCAAAAGAGTAAAACAAGCCTGAAAAAAGAAAGTTTATAGCAAGTTTGAACTATAGAAATATTTATCAAGCAAATGGCGACTGACTTTGTTCACATTCAATATTTAAATCTTGATGCTTATGTTTTAGCATATCCTTGTATAATTCAAAACCGGTGGCTTTAGGAGCAAACCAGATTTTCTCAATATGCTTTTGTATTTCCATGTACTCTATATACATGTATCCATCACTTATTTTGATATTCTTATCGCCTAATTGCTTTATTTGAATAATACGGCATTCCCGTTCCTCTTTAAAGGCTATATGTTTTGTCAGGTATCGCAAATTGACAAGTAATTCACTAATAACTTTTGAATCCAATTTATATTTTTCTAATCCTTCTTCAATTTCGTTCTTTAAGTCGTCCATTTTCACATTTACATTGGCGAATATATATCCATAATCACGACTGTCTTCTTCTCCTTCTTTATAACCTATAAATATAGCTCCTCCTTTTTGAGGATCAATATAGATGCACCTGAAAAGCGGGTGTTTTTCTATCGAATCAATTTCTATTATATCTGTATCTTTTTGCGTTAAAGGTGCAGGTGTAATTCCTTTAATTTCTTTACTGAAAAAACTTTCTTTGACCACGATGCTAACGCCTGTTGCTTCTTTATTTTCCTCTTTTCCATAGAGGCGAAATTGATTCAGACTTTCAAGGTTAAATGTAAAGCATCCGGCAAAGGCTCTATATGTTTCTTCTTGTGGCCGCTCAATCAACAAATAATCAAGTAATGTCTGCCCTTCCTTAGGGTCGAAGTAGTAATTAAGTTAAGGCGAAATTTTGAATTATGAAACAATAACTGTTGAGATGTTGATTTCTTTGTATAATGAGCAACACGAATTTTCCCATCTATATATAGATGGTGTATAATCTGTAATGAATAGAGTTTATATAAATTAGTTGAATAAAGCATTCTTTTATATACATTTGTGATATGTTAAAATGAAAAGCAATCATGAAATACGACAGGATTCGAAAAAAACCGACCCGATTGTTGTCTCTCACAGGATTCGATGTTACAGAATTTGAGGCATTTTTACCAACATTCAAGTGCCATTGGGAAGAATATCATTCACATTTTACTCTGACCGGTAAAATCAGAGAACGAATAACTTATAACCGTAAAACAGGTAAAATCCCCCCGATTGAAGACAAACTGTTATTTGTTCTTTCGTATTTAAAGAATAATCCCCTGCAGGAATATCATGGAGCCGCCTGTAACATGTCTCAACCTCAGTGCAATGACCGGGTTTGCCTTTTGTCTGATATCCTG
>LBCX01000462.1 GCA_001657575.1 Bacteroidales bacterium Barb4 | reverse complement strand
CGGGTGGAGGCGGACGTTACGGCAGGTTCAATAGATTTGATGAGTAATCCGGTCATAAGGTGGATGATGAGAAATGTAATAGTTTACCGAGACGCCAACGATAATCTGAAGCTTGACAAACGTCGAAGCACGGAGAAGATAGACGGAGTGGTTGCCATGGCAAACGCCTACGGGGGTTATATGTCGGATGGTAATGAAAAGGCGTATGAAGTAAAGGAAATACCATATTTTAATTTTTAAGGATAAACCATGAATGCAAACGAAAGATTAACCATAGAGGAAGCTGCCGCCTATATCGGATATGCGCCTTCTTATCTGCGAAAACTGATGATGCGAGGAAAAATTCCTTACCGAAAATTCGGTAAAAGGTGCTTTTTTTTTCGTGAAGATATAGACGCCGCTATTTTTTTTGCCTCTAAGGAAGTTAATTGTTGTATAAAAGGAACTAAAAGGAACTGAACGGAACTGAACGGAACAAACCTGCCAAAACCGAATTTTGGAGTAGTAATTTTTGTTATAACCTTTACGCCTCAATTCAACCACGATGGTGCAGAGGCTAAAGGATATTTTCTCTTTTTCGTCCAAAAAATCGCAGGAAGCGGTGCTAAACCTTGCACCCGAACCTGTAGAAAAATCCGCCTCCACCTCATTTGACAGTACGCTTCCTGATGGCACGACGAGTGACAAAAGAATTCCGCTGCCGGAGTTTATGAAATCCATCAGCAAGGACAGAGCCATGCGCGTTTCAGCAATCTACTCTGCCGTAAAACTCCGCTCCGAAAATATCGCCACACTCCCGAAGGTAATAAATCGGATAACGCCCAAGGGGAGAGATGTAGCAAATTCACACCCCGCTTTTTTGCTGCTGAAAAAGAAGCCGAACGGCTACATGAACATTGAATCGTTTTGGAAGTTCATAGCCATCTGTTTTGACATATGGGGAAATTCCTACGTGATTATTGAGCGAGGCAGAAACGGAGAGCCTATCGCTCTTCATCCCATAATACCCTCCTGCGTATCCGTTAGGGTGGTAAATTTCGGCAGAAGCATCAGGAAGTATTATACGGTTGCTACCGGTCGCGCATACGACGGCACCTACTCGGACGATGACATGCTCCATTTCTACGGGCTTTCAATGAACGGAATTGTGGGAATTAGTCCTATAGACTACAATGCATCCGCCATTTCGTCAGGCATATCAGCAGAAGAATTTGCGAAAGAGTTTTTCAGCAGTGGTGGTAATGTTAAGGGAACGCTCGAGACCGACGCCAAACTCGGATTTTCTGAAATCAAAAAGGTAATGGAAATGTTCAACAGCGCCATGAATCACGGAACGCCCCTGCTCGATCAGGGCATAAAGCACAAGTCTGTTGGAACGTCTCCCGAATCTTCACAGCTGATAGCAACCCGCACGTTCGCCATTAACGATATTGCCAGAATATACAATATTCCTCCCCACATGCTCGGCG
>LBCX01000138.1 GCA_001657575.1 Bacteroidales bacterium Barb4 | reverse complement strand
ACAGGGTTTCAAACCCTGTTAGGGGTTCTTTGTCTGGTGATGGGGAACTTTCTGCTGTATCATAATAAGCAGCTGGGGGCGGGAGGCAAGGTGAATCAGGTAAGGAAGCAGGGGGAACAGGAGGATTCCAAGCAGACTTAAAGATCTGTGTTAATCAGTCAGGTGTTGCCGTAGAAAGTCCCTCAACGGATTTAATGCTTCGGCATCCAAATCCCAACATAGTGGGTTTCTGAAATCGCGATTAGGGTCTTTGACTTTCTCTTTTTCGACATCTGTTTCACCATGCAACGTTTCCATATACGCATAAATTTTACTCTTCTTTGCAGGAATAGTTAATGGGGTTTTAACGCACGATGTTTTTGTTTTGAGGCAATTCTCGAAACCTGCCCAACAATCGAATATGGGGGTATTCTGCGGATTGATTATTTTTTCCAACAAACATTCCAAATCACCGGTATCCTGATTATTCGGAAAAAGGAACAGTTGAAAACTCAATTCGTATTTAGTCTTCCAAGTCAGAATTTCTCCTTGCCGCTGTTCAAAATTCTTGTCTGCATCAAAAATGATTAGATTAACATCGCCTTCGTCCGTGTTCTTTTTCATTTGCTGACGATAAACCTCGCCTTCTTTCTCGCTTGTTAATTTTGTCCAACCTCCTGTCGCCTTAATAATATCTGTCTTTATTCCTCCTGAACGCTTAGGTTCTCCTTCTGTAATGTTAAAAAGATACTCCACATAATCATGTAAGAATTTCACATCGGCATCACCTTCGACAAAAATCTTGAACTTTTTCATGACCTCAATTCTATTTCATTTTCAATTGCAGAGTTCAACCCTTCGTAAGAAATGCCATACGATTGGAAACCGGCTTGTTTCGTATTTGCAATAGTAAAAATCTTAACATCATCTCTTGCCTCCTTATAGTCTTCCGTATCTAAAACACTGTTCAATGATTGGAGTATTTCCAAGCTATGCGTTGTAATAAATAACTGAACATTAGTGTTGCGAATCAATGAAAAAAGACTCTGCCATAAAAGCTGTTGCATGTCATGATGTAAGCCGTTTTCTATTTCGTCAATCAAACAGATGAATTGTTTCTCTTTATTTGCGGCAATATTTGCGGCAATATTTAAGAAATGATAAAGTCCTTCACCCATTAAGTTTAATGGAACCCGTTCAGACAGACCTTCTTTGTCCAGATAAATACCGCTCGGAAGAGGATAAATACCTTTCAATGTATGATCAAATTTGTTTATCAAATCATTTATTATATCTTCTTTCTTATCAACAATTAAGGACTCTAAGTCTACACTCAATCCGGCATCCTTTCCCCCTGTAAATAAAAAATTAGCAACAATATCTTCCTTATAAGAAGGACTAAGCATTTGTTTTAGTTCCCCATTTTCCTCAAACCGCAACCATGTGTTAAATGATTCTTCCTGTTCATTTATCTTTTTTATGGAAAAGGAAAAGTCTAAGCCTAAGAATTTAGGAGAAGCAGGTGTAGAGGTTGAAGTTGATGAAAACAGAGGTGTAGAGAAAGAGTTTTTGTCATAAATGGGAGTGATAGCCAAGGTTCTGCTCACATTATCAGAAAATTTTCCCACAAGTGACGGGGATTCTTCTGTGACAAAATTATGGAAAAGGTAACGAAGTGCATCTTTATCCATTTTCATTCCTCGCATGGCACTAATTCTTAATGCTAATTCAGGATTTCCCATTCCGGATAACAGAAAAACAGCTTCCAATAGGGATGTTTTCCCGCAGTTGTTTTTCCCCAATAGTACGTTGATCTTGGAAAATCCATTTATTTCCATACGATCAAACCCTCTGAAATTCTTCAAAGACAATGATTCCAAATGTACCATTTGTGTATTTGTTACTTACGTGATAATTAGCGATGCCCGGATTTGCCGTAATAAAAGAAACAGCAGTTTCTAAGCCGTCTCATCCGCAAACAGATTCCCCATAATGTTCATAAAGGTCTTTTTTATTCTGCCGTTTTTCCCTTTCGGCTTGTCTTGGGGCTTTTCCTCTTTGGGAGAGGCTTTCGGTTGGGAGGCTTGGGTTTCTTGAGGGTCTTTTGAGGCAGGGGAGGCTTGGGTTGCGGAGACAGGGGGAGCTTGCGCTGTGCCCGGCTCTTTGGCAGGGTCGGCGGCGGGGGAGACTGTTGTCGGAGAGGGTACAACGGGCGGTGCAGGGCGGACAGCGCAGTTTTCCGCATCCGGCAACAGCAGCAGACTAAGGGCTACGATGTTTTCAGGCGTATTGTAGTGGATAGAGTCATTGTCCAGCAGTCCTTTGCGCAGGAAAGCGTAGCGGACTTCCTTCTTCAAGCGTTTTTGCATCAGTTCGGCGATGTTGCGCAGGTTGGAGGCACCGCCGGTAATGACCACGCCTGCCCCCAGTGATTTGGCGACTTCCGTGGATTCAAGCCGTGCGAATACGTTTTCCAGTATTTCTTTGGCACGGGCTTCGACGATGTTGTTGATTTCCGACAGGCGTATGTCGCAGGGACTGGCACTTTCGGCGGCGTTCACCTGCACGGTTGTCTCGTCCTCGCGGTCTGCCACGGCGTTGCCGTAGGTTATTTTCACCCGCTCGGCTTCGGCTTCGATGATATTGAGGGTGGTGAGGTCTTTCGTTATCAGGCGACCGCCCAAGGGAATGACGCAGAGATATTGGAGCGTTCCCCCCTTGTAAACGGAGAGAGAGGTGACGCCTGCACCGAAATCAACCAGTATGCAGCCCAGCTCCTTCTCGTTGTCCGTCAGCACAACATCGGCAAGAGCCAGCGGGGAGATGATAATGCCCGCAATCTTTATCTGTGCCCTGTCCGATATGCTGTTGATGATATGCTTCCGCAGAGAAGGTCTGCCGACAATCAGCTTGAAGCAGGCTTCGATGCGCTTGCAGGGAACACCAACGGGGTTGGTTACCAGCTTGCCGTCCACGCGATAGGAAGGGGGGACAATGTCCAGCACGTCCGACAGCTCCGGCTGATAGGCGCGGCATTCTTCGTGCAGCATGTCCAGCGTTTCCTCCGTCACTTCCTGCTCTTCGCCCAAGTCCTTCGCCACCGAATGGTCAATGGAGCAGACGGACTGCCCGCCGATGCCCACATATACTTTGGCTATGCCGGTGCCCCCTGCCTTGAGTTCCAGCCTGCGAACAAGGCTTTTTATCTTCGTTGCCGTCTCCTCGATGTTGAAGACGCATCCGCGGCGGATACCGATGGCGGCGTCTTCCGTTTCGCAGGCGACAACGGTCAGTGCGCCGGAGGCGTTCTTTCTCCCTGCCATGCCTGTCAGGCGGGATGTTCCCAAGTCGATAGCTACAATAAAGTCTGCGTATGCCGCCATAGTGTTGTTATTTTCGGGTACAAACAATCTGGTCTTTATATCTCAGGTTGATCACGCTGTACTTTTCCCAGCCTGTCACGGGTATCGCCTGTTTATAGAACAGTTGCAGGTTTTCCAGTTTCTCTTCAAAGTTGTCAAACGAACCGAGCAGAATCCGATGGTCGCCGACACGCGGCACAAGTTCCACCATTTTGTCCTGACCGACGTATATCTGTTCTATCTGATCGTTCCAAAATTTATTTGCCTGCAAAAATAGAGCAAATCGGTACAAGTCGGTTGTTGCCAGACTCTTTTCCACATATCCGCTTGCCACGGGGAGAAGGGCAACGTGGCGCGGACTGACCGGCATCGTGCCGCCCCGACTGTCCACATGGAAGTTTCCATAAAGGCTTATGACCCGCAGAATGGGGATTTTCTGCCTTATCTCCAGCTTTATCGCGCCGGAAGGGGTTTTATAGGCTTCCGCCCGGGAAATCATATCGTTTTTCAACAGTTCGGTTTCCAGCTGTTCGGTGTCAATCGTTGCCAGAGGCTTGCCTGCCGGATCAAGCCCCGCCCTTTTCAGCAGGGCGGCAACCTCCTGCTGGTTTATGAAATGAGTGTGCAGGCTGTCTTTCACCACTACTTCAAGGCTGTTGCAGACCGCTTCACCGTCCGCCGTATCGGAGAAGAGGAAAGAAGCGGCAACGATGTAGCCCAGCAACAGCAGAGCGGCAAATATGGACAGGAATCGGGTCATGAGTGACAATGTCCTACCATACCACAAACTTCGTAACATACCTCCCTTTTCCGCTCGCGGCATTCAGGATAT
Organism: Bacteroidales bacterium Barb4; assembly: GCA_001657575.1. Classification (GTDB taxonomy): domain Bacteria; phylum Bacteroidota; class Bacteroidia; order Bacteroidales; family Tannerellaceae; genus Barb7. The sequence goes on along the minus strand of LBCX01000138.1, from coordinate 3,607 downwards.
AGACGCCGGCAGGTAAAGTCACGGGACATTGATATTCGGCACCGTCCGCCTTGAACTGCAGCACCTGCCGCCCGTCGGCTGTACCGACCGAAATGATATGTCCCCCCAAATTGGCAAGCCGCAGCACCCTGTCCGCATAATAAGCCCGCGCCTCTCCTCCGTCAGGCAGCGGCAGACTGCTCCCCGTCATATACTTCTCAAAGCCTGCCCTGTATGAATTGCTGCCCCCCCTGGTCAGCGTAAACACATAGTCCGCCTCTTTGGAAACCGGTATCCCGTCCCGCGTCCATCCCGTAAAATAATACTGGGGATCGGCAATGGCAATTAACGTCACCCAATTTCCGTACTCATACTCCCCGCCGCCAAGCACGCGCCCGCCGCCCGTTGCGGAAGCCGTTACCATCACAAACTCGCGCGACCCCCCTTCAAACACCGCCGTCAGCTCCGTATTCCTCACCAGCTGAAACTCATACGGATTGCGGGCAGAAACACTGTCGCCCCTGGCATCCGTCCACCTCGCAAAATGATACCCGTCGTCGGCAACCGCATGTACCTTCATGTATTCCTCATAAAGACCCGTGTCGCCTGCGGGTGCAACATCCCCGTGCTCTCCGGCGGACACCGTCAGCCGATAACTCCGGGGCATAAAGACAGCCCGCATGTCCGCATCCCCTTCCACAAGGAACACAAAGGGATTGTCTGCCGAAAGACTGTCGCCCTTCGCATCCGTCCACTTCAACAGACGGTACCCGTAGTAAGCCTCTGCCTCTGCCTCCGCCACCGCTTCGTACTCATACGTCCCGCCGCCCGATGTTATCATGCCGTTTTTGGCAGACAGGGTCACGCGGTAGCGGTTTACGTCAAAATGCGCCCGCAGGGCTGTCGCCTCCTTCACGACAAACGCATAGGGATTTTCCCCCGAAACGCTGTCGCCCGCTGCATTCGTCCATTTCACAAAATGATACCTCGTATCGGCGGCAGCCTCTACCTCCGCCTTCGTATTATACACATACGTTCTGTCGCCCGACTTTATCGAACCGTGTTCGGCGGCAGACAAACTCACCCGATAACTGCTGCCCACCGCAAACCGCGCCTGAACAGCCACGTCGCCTTTCACGGCAAACGTATAGGGATTGTCGGCGGAAAGACTGTCGCCCCTTCCATTTACCCACTTCACGAAATGATAGTTTGCATCGGCGACAGCCTCCGTCGTCACCTTCGCGTTATAGGCGTATGCACCCCCGCCCGACTTTGCCGTACCGTCGCCCGACTTTATCCTGCCGTTTTCACCGGCAGACCAGGTCACGTGGTAACTGTTTGCGGCAAAATGCGCCTGAAAGGCGATGTCTCCCTTCACTGCAAACGCATAGGGATTAAAGACAGAAACACTGTCGCCCCCTGCGGTTGTCCACTTTACAAAATAATACCCCGTATCGGCGGCAGCCTCTGCCAGCACCCTCGTGTCATGCAGATAGAGACCCTCGCCCGCCCTTATCGCGCCGTTTTCACCGGCAGACAAACTCACGCGGTAATAGTTTTCGGCAAAATGCGCCCGAACGACCGTGTCCATCGTCACGATAAACCGAAACGGATTGTCGGCAGAAAGACTGTCGCCGTTTTTGTCCGTCCATTTCACAAAGTGATAATGGGCTGCAGCTTCAGCCTCTATCGTTGCCTCTGTCCCGGGTTTATAGTTACCCCCGCCCGACTTTATCCCGCCGTTTGCATTGGCAAACGCAGACACCCGGTAATTGTCTATGCCGAAATGCGCCTGAATGTCCCTGTCCCCATCCGCAACAAACGTATAGGGATTATCGGCAGAAAGATTGTCATTCCGCGTATCCGACCACTTCACAAAATGATACCCCGAATCGGGAACAGCCTCTATCGTTACTTGCGAATAAAACGGATATGTCCCCCCGCCCGACTTTATCCCGCCGTGTTCGCCGGCAGACAGCTGTATCCAACAGTTATCCAACTCAAAATGAGCTTTCAGAACCGTGTCTTTCGTCACGACAAACGTATAGGGATTGTCGGCGGAAAGGCTGTCCCCCCTTGCATTTGTCCACTTCACAAAATGATAATTCACCTTGGCGGCAGCCTCTGCCTTTGCTTCCGTCTTATACGCATACGTCCCCTCGCCCGACTCCGGCTTTATGATCGTACCGTTATCATCGGCGGACAAACTTACGTGGAAACTGTCTGCGGCAAAATGTGCCCGAAGGAAAGGTACATCCCCCGACACGATAAATTCATAGAGCTTGTCAGTGGTAAGACTCCTGTCATGCTCATCCCCCCACTTCACAAAATGATAACCGTAATAAGGATTAGCCCTCAGCTGCACGCGTGTGCGGGCGTAAAGCAACTCTTCCCTACTCCACGGCATGGTGAGAGGAACGATGGTAGTATCTATGCTTCCCATTGTCGAATCGTTGGTATCAATATATGTAAATTCATAACGGTTAGGCTGTATGTAAAACTTCTCCAGCCAGTAGCAGGTTATTGATTCGGGATTCCATCCGAACATTCTTTCAGTTCCTTTCGGTATATGGAGGCGGCAATACAGCGACCCACTCTTATAGGCAAGCGCATCTTTCCCAATTTTCCTCCCGCTCGGGCCGTCGTTCCATTGAAGATAGAGGTCAAGTAATGAAGCATCTTTAAAAGCTTCATCATCTATACTCCGTACACTGTTCGGAAGGGTGACGGTATATAATGCTCCGCAGTCTTTAAAAGCTCTCCGGGGAATATTTGTTATGCCTTCTGGAAGAACTATGGACTCAATAATCCCAATTCCCTGGAAGGCATTCACCGCTATTCCTGTTACAGTATATGTATGAGCAATATGAGTAACGGGATGATCGATGGTAATTGTTGGCGGAATTACTACATGGCGGCCTCCGCCGTAAGGTCGGTTATCAGCTATTGTAGCAGTATTATCTGAATAGAGATGATAAGCTACACCATTATAGAATATGCCTGGTTCCTGTCCCATCGCTTGAAACATACAGCAAAGGCATAATCCCGCCAGTAAAATTCTTCTTTTCATATAATTTTCCTGTATGAGTTATAGAAACTCCTGAGTAAGTGTTCCTGAAATTACGAGTCCGTGTCTGTCTCCCTCTCCTGTGGAAAGGTCGCAAATGTATGACTTTTTCAATATATTCCGCGTTTTTCCTCCAGTTGAAAAACAGTCATGCAGAAGCCCCGCGGAATGTGTGGTTATTCGGAATGTGTGGTTATGCGGAATGTGTGGTTAAAGGAAGTCCTGAAAGGACGCCGGATTTCAGCCCCACATGGAGCGTAGCGGAATGTGGGGTTACAAGGACGCCGCCGGCAGGAAGTCCTGCAATAGAACCCCTAACAGGGTTTCAAACCCTGTTAGGGGTTTATCCTGTCAGGGGTTTATTCTGTCAGGGTTTCATGGATTGGAGCGCGGGGTAATTTTTCCGGTAATCGGATAATCTGTCAAGCGTAGTTTTCATAACTTTTTTGATTTGGATGTGATACATGGTTTTTTATTCTTTAGAGACGAAGTCTTAGTCTTTAGAGACGAAGCGTTATTCCTTAGAGACGAAGCTCTATTCCTTAGAGACGAAGCCTTACT
>LBCX01000461.1 GCA_001657575.1 Bacteroidales bacterium Barb4 | reverse complement strand
CATGTGGGGCTGAAATCTCTTACCCCTAACAGGGTTTGAAACCCTGTTAGGGGTTGCATTACTTCACCACAAACTTCGTAACATAATACTTCTCCTTCCACTTCGCCGCATTCAATATATAAACCCCCGCAGGCAACGCCGCCGCCTGTTCGGCATTATCACTGTCCGCCGTGAATTGCAGCACCCTTTCCCCCTTCATCGTACTGACCGAAATGGAATACCCGTCCAGATTGACAAGATGCAGCACACCCTCCGCATAATACACCCCGGGTAGTAGGTGCAACTCATGCGTTGCCCCTACGCCCGTGCCGCCGCCTTCCTTTACAAAGTTTGCCCTGTAGGAATCAAAGGCTGCCCATATCAACAGGAAACTGTATGATGAATCCGTGCTGCCAACCTGTTCGACAAGTTTCTCGCCCGCCGTCCATTTCGCAAAGCGGTAGCCCGAATCGGGTAGGGCAGTCAGTGTCACCTGCGATCCGTAGTCATAATATCCGCCGCCCGTTACCCGTCCGCCTGCCGAAGCCTCTGCCGTCACGAGCCTCCGCACCCCCGAGAACACTGCCGTCAGTTCCATATCCCCCTTTACGGCAAACCTGTACGGGTTGTCCGCCGAAAGGCTGTCGCCCGCGGCATTTTCCCACCTTATAAAGTGATAGCCGTAATACGCCGCCGCCTCTGCCGCTGCTTCTGCCCCGTGCGTATAAGTGCCGTCGCCCGATGCTATCCTGCCGTGTTCGGTGGCAAACAAATTCACCTCATAGCTGTTTATCGCAAAATGCGCCTGCACTGCCGTATCGCCTGTCACCATAAACGTATAGGGATTTTCGCCCGAAAGACTGTCGCCCGCCGCGTTTGTCCACTTCACGAAGTGATACCCTTCTTCATTCCTTGCCTCTGCCGTGACTTCTGTTCCGTGCGTATGGCTGCCGTCGCCCGATGTGATCGTGCCGTTCACGGCGGACAAACTCACGCTGTAGCTGTTTATGGCAAAATGCGCCTGCACTGCCGTGTCGCCTGTCACCGTAAACGTATAGGGATTTTCGCCCGAAAGGCTGTCGCCCGCCGCGTTTGTCCACTTCACGAAGTGATACCCTTCTTCATTGCTTGCCTCTGCCGTGACTTCCGTCCCGTGCGTATGGCTGCCGCCGCCCGACGTTATCGTGCCGTTCACGGCGGACAGACTCACGAGGTAGCTGTTTATGGCAAAATGCGCCTGCACTGCCGTGTCGCCTGTCACCGTAAACGTATAGGGATTTTCGCCCGAAAGGCTGTCGCCCGCCGCGTTTGTCCACTTCACGAAGTGATACCCTTCTTCATTGCTTGCCTCTGCCGTGACTTCCGTCCCGTGCGTATGGCTGCCGCCGCCCGACGTTATCGTGCCGTTCACGGCGGACAGACTCACGAGGTAGCTGTTTATGGCAAAATGCGCCTGCACTGCCGTGTCGCCTGTCACCGTAAACGTATAGGGATTT
>LBCX01000460.1 GCA_001657575.1 Bacteroidales bacterium Barb4 | reverse complement strand
GAAGTTGCGGTTCATTATTTTTTATCTTCCTGTATTCCAATGCGGTTTTTTTTGCAATTGTACGAAAAAATCTATACTATACTAATCGGTATAATATATAATATAGAAGGTTTCCGCTTTGGTTTGCAGATGTTTTTCTTTGGGTATGATGCTCTCGCAAGGTTTCCAGTAATCACTTGCAATCCTGTTCATGTCATGGTGTTTTATTTTGTTCCAAAACTTTCCGGCCGTTTGACTGCTTCTGTCTCCGATGACAAAATCAAGGAACTTTATAATTATATCCGCAGCCTTTGCATTTATAACGCTGTCTGCCTTTGGTGAAACCCGATTTTATCTTTTTCTCGCTACTGCATTTGGGAAAATTCATACCCTTTTTTTCTGCAAATATAGGAAAGCATTCTTAGTTAGCAATGCCTAAATACGAAAGAACAAATAACAGCTTGTCTTCAATCAGGGGGATTTTACCAGTTTTACGATTATAAGTTATCCGCTCTCTGATTTTACCGGCCAGAGTAAAATGTGAATGATATTCTTCCCAATGGCACTTGAGTATTGGTAAAAATGCCTCAAATTCTGTAACATCGAATCCCGTGAGAGACAACAATCGGGTCGGTTTTTTTCGAATCCTGCCGTATTTCATGATTGCTTTTCATTCAGGCTTCTTTGCAGGCATCCTTACAGTTACATTTTCAGGCTTATGCCCGGGGGAATCCTGTATCTTGCCGCAGGATAATGCCGGAAGGCAAACTCAAAGGCTGTTTGTCTACTATTTTTTTATCATGAACACTGCCGTCACAGGTCTTGGAAAGCCACAGAATGCGTTTTTGAGGTGTACAAAGCAGGTTGTTTTCACGTTATGAGTTTTTACTATAGCATGATTTTTGCCTGTCTTCATCCTGCGGACGTTCTGTCAACCTTTCGGTTCCGTCAGGCAGGATATCTTCACTTCACATTGTCCTCCGGATATTTTATCCTTAAATGATTTCTATCGGGTAATTCACCTAAAGTCTTTAGGGTTTTGTGTAAAATATCGGGCAAACGATGTACCTGTTCATTGCATTGCGGTTGTGTCATAGCAAACATGGTTGCATGATAATTCTGTAAGGGATTGTTTTTAAGGCAGGACAAGATAAACAGTAATTTCTCTGTTACAGAGGGTAGTAAACTGCTTTTCCTGCCATAAGATATGTGTCTGCGAGGGTATTGTTAAATTAACATAGAATTATATCCTTGTCGGTTAATAAAAAAAGACAGCATCATGGATTGTCCAAAATGTGGGAGTGTTCATAAAAGCAAAGACGGTGCAGTGTCCGGACGTCAGCGTTACCTGTGCAGGCAGTGCGGTTATCATTACACGGCAGTTCGTAAATCAGATGTAAAGTCAACGGAGGTTCATCGCATGGCATTGGAAATGTTTTAGGATTCCGGGCTGTCGGTCGCATACTAAAAATCAGTTATGGAACGGTTTGCTGCTGG
>LBCX01000459.1 GCA_001657575.1 Bacteroidales bacterium Barb4 | reverse complement strand
ATTATAGCTAGATACTTTGAGAATCGCATTCATGCTGCATTGCGTGATTTGGCCAAAATTAGTGACTTGTTTATTATAAGGCATATTGCTACCCGAAAGTGTCTCAGGATGATCTTGGAGAAAATTGAAATTACCTTTTTTCACCATCGGTGCATTTCAAACAGTGTAGGCTCCATCCGCAAAACCTTTGGTCATTAGACTATCGCTGATTACCATAATACGATCAGCACCAAGAATTTTATAAGTGTTTTTAATAACGAGTGGTTCGACGTGTTTGCCGTCACAAATTAATTCGCATACCACCGTGTCATTGTCAAATGCCGCATCGATGACACCGGGATTGTGGTGATCTAGCCCAGACACTTGATTGTACAAATGCGTTACCCGGTTCGCGCCTAATTTAAAGGCTTTCTCAGCTATCGCCGCCGAAGCATTCGAATGGGCCACGGTTAAAAAATAATCTTTTTTTAATTTGTTTAGCTTGTTTAAATTACCTTCGTACTCGGGCGCCACTGCTAATAATTTCACCACATTTGGTAGTTTGCGTTGAATGTATGCTGTCGTTTTCAAATCAATCGGGCGAATCATTTTGGGGTTGTGTGCTCCCTTTTTGGCCAATGATAAATACGGTCCTTCGATGTACCATCCTTTGATAATGTTATCGCGGTCTAACTTTTTAATGTTCGGATAATTGTTGGCGTAATCTTGTAAATCAACATCACTACAAGAAACCGTTGTCATCAGCGTGGACCCCACACCCTCTTTAACAATATTGGCAAAATACCGGTTAACTTTTTTGACATAATCCAAACTTGCTGACTCATTACCGTCAAAGCCATAACCACCGTGCGTATGCGAATCAAAGAATGCCGGTAATAAATACAAACCATGGGCATCGTAATCCGCGTCGGCCACAGCACCGGCGCCAATTCGGATAATTCGATGTTGGTCAAATTCCACATAACCTTTAAATGTCTTATTTAATAAGACGATATTTGCGTTTTTAATAATCATGTAGTAATTATATCGGTATTTTTGTATCCCTAATACATGTGGCATTTTTTTCCAATTAATAAACTTAACAATTGTAAATAAATTTTGTATTATATAAGTACATCGGATGATTCATCATCATTAAAAAAACGCAAGGCGCGTACCTTGCGTTTTGCTTTGTTAGAGCGAATGGGGATTATTTATCCCTGACAACGAGTATTATTAAGATGATAACCCCGGCTAACCCCACGTATTCCATAACTCCTTTCATCATCGGATGTTTCACTCTAACAAGGACACGCTATGGTTCGTAAAGCAATCCATATGCCTCCTACGGAGAGTACCATCACACCTCTCCATAATATGTATGCCGGTTTCTTAAAAATTTAATAGTTTTTATTTAATAATAGCGTGAAACATTTTTCGTGATGGCGCATCTAGTCACTTAGTGAAAAAGCATATTACAAAATATTCGATCTTACT
>LBCX01000016.1 GCA_001657575.1 Bacteroidales bacterium Barb4 | reverse complement strand
TCAAGTTTTAACTTGCTGATGTCAATGCCTGTAACATACTTTTTCATATCTTTGTATTTGAAATTCAAAAAGAAAAGAAGGGAACTTGAAATAATCCCAGGAACCTTAATAACTTATGGTTGATTTCTTATACGGGTCTTTATTTCAAGAAAAGCCGCATAATACCAAACAGGGGTATAGGTTTTGCCTGTACAGGGTTATGGTTTATTATGCGGTTTCCTTTCTTTTTGAATTTAGTGTTTTTTAATCCTGCAATATTATCTCTTTTTTACACGGGACAAATCTAAGGTAACAGGGTTTGAAACCCTGTCAGGGGTTCTGTAAAGTTAGATATAGTCACCCTAGTTTATATAAGCTCTATTATAGAAACAATACAGAACTCTACTACCTTTGCAGCATTTAACCAGAACATAAATAGATGAGAAAAAAGGTTTATGAAATTGTTGAGATTATTGAGGCGAACGGGTGGCGGCTGGAAAGACAAAAAGGGAGCCATCAGCAATATAAACATCCTGTGAAAGCTGGTAAAGTAACGGTTCCCTATCATAGTCGAAATGCCGAATTAGATCACGATTTGGTCAGTTCAATTCTAAAATAGGCAGGGCTTATCTAAGCCCTGCCATAATGATAACGATATGGAAAAAGTATTGGTGGAAATTAGTTATACAGGTAATAACTATTGTGCACACGCACCTGTTTTACAAGGTTGCGTAAGCACTGGAACAACCTTGGACGAAATGAAAGAGAATATTGCGGAAGCAATCGCTTTCCATGTAGAAGGAAGTTTGAAAGACAATGACCCTGTTCCTGATGTATTTAAGGGTGAATACGAACTTGAGTTTAAGCTATCGGTAGAAGCATTGCTCAACACTTACAGCGATATTCTTACCAAAACCGCTTATACCGGATTACCAATATCAATGTGAACTTCCCTGTTTGCCGCAAAGCCCAAAGCGGCACGAATATGTATTTCTTGCAACAAGGGGTAGTTGTCCGTTATTTCCGGAATGCTCATGCCGGAAGCAAGCCATTGCAAAATATCGGCTATTGCGATACGGGTTCCTTTTATACGCGGTTTCCCAAAGCGGATATCCGGTTCCATTGATATGTACGAGGCTAACTGTTCCATGACTTTTCTTAAATATGTTTTGGCAAAGATATGGGATTATTTTCCCCGTATCCTATTGCCTTGCGCAGAAACAAAATACCTACAAGTAGGTAGTGCCTCTCGCTTTTTACCTAATACAGGCTATTGCGCAGCGGGGTCGGATACCTACTTTTGCGCCGAATTATAAATACGGAAAAGTATGAAACGGATTGCTTGTATCTTTTGTGTGCTGGTCATGTCGGCGGCGGCGTTGCCGGCACAGGAGTCTGCTCAGGCGGACGGTATCCCGAAGGCAGAGGATGCCGGACGGTTCGGGAAGTCGCGCCTGACGTTGGGAGGCTACGGTGAAGCTACGGCGCAGCGCATGTTTTACAGCGACAATGTTTACCGCTACACCTATCCCGAAAGCAACAAGAACGCAACGCACGGGCGGTTTGACCTTCCCCATGCGGTGATTTATATGGCTTATGATTTCGGCAAGGGGTGGAAGTTCTCGACCGAGATTGAGTTTGAACACGGCGGCACGGGCGGCGCGTATGAAATAGAGAATGAGGAAACGGGTGAGTATGAGATTGAAACGGAGAAGGGCGGCGAGGTTGCCCTCGAACAGTTTTGGATAGAAAAGACCTTTTCCGGCAAGGCAAACATACGGATGGGGCATATTATTGTACCGATAGGGCTGACCAACCAGTATCACCTGCCGAACGAGTTCTTTTCCGTGCTTCGTCCGGAAGAGGAGTCGGCGATACTGCCTTGCACGTGGCATCAGACGGGCATCAGTTTCTGGGGCAAAACGCCCGCTTGGCGGTATGAAGCGCAGTTTATTGCAGGGCTTGACGCAGAGCGTTTCAACAATGCCAACTGGATTCAGGGGGGAGCTATTTCGCCTTACGAGTTTGAGATTGCCAATGCGTATGCGGGTGTGTTGAGAGTGGATAATTATTCCGTAGCCGGCTTGCGAATGGGGTTGAGCGGGTATTACGGTCTGAGTGCGGTAAACAGTCTGAAATGGGAGCGGTACGACAATCAGAATCTGAAAGGGACTGTCGGCATCGGTGCCTTTGATGCCGTTTACAATAATCATCATGTCATCGCCCGCACCAATGTGCTGTACGGGCATCTGGTCAATTCGTATGCCATTTCCATGATAAACAAGAAACTGCCTTCCGCAAGCCCGTCACCGCGCACCAATGTTGCTTCCGACGTGCTGAGCTGGTACGTGGAAGCCGGCTACGATGTTCTTTCCCTTTTTCCTCAAAACAAGAACAGAGAGGACAAGCTGTACGTTTACGGTCATTACGGCTTTTACGACTCCATGTATAAAACAGCCGAAGGCATCAGCCCCAAAGGCTGGAGCAATAAAACCATCATCAGTGGGGGTATCAACTATTACCCAATGAATGAAATCGTTGTCAAGGCAGAGTATTCCTTTCGCAAGTTTGATGCCCCTTTCAACAACGAACCGACGCTTTCGCTCGGCATTGCCTATTCCGGTTTATTCATACGGTAAGTTTCGTACCCCGCAACTGTACGATTGCCGACCCCGCAACTGTACGGTTGCCGACCCCGCAATTGTACGATTGCTGACCCCGCAACTGTACAGTTGCGCCCCTCGCAACCGGTGACCTTATAAGCGAATATTAGTAATAAATTAAATATCAATTAAATGAAACAGATTTTGAAAGGCAGAGCAACTGCCGTTTCCGTTCTTTTATTTGCCCTCCTTGCTTTTTCCTCCTGTGAGAAAGAAGCTACACCCGACAACGGGAATGATGATGCGCTGATTAAAAGCATCCTCGCCGCATACGTGGATAAAACCGTAGTTCCGACCTACAAGGCTTTGGCGGAGGCTGCCCTTGAAATGCGTGATGCCAACAAGGCGTTGAAAGCCGACCCTACGGATGCCAATATGAAAAAGGCGTCGGACGCTTGGATGAAAGCGCGTATCGAATGGGAATTGAGCGAGGCTTTCCTTTTCGGGCCTGTAGGGGAGAGCGCACTTGATATTGACGGGCATATTGACTCTTGGCCTCTTGAACTGACCGACATTCAGAAATCCATAGCGGCAGGCAGTGCAATCACCGGGCGGGAGGCTTGGAATATGGATCCAGAAGTGATCGGTTTCCACGTGACTGAATACCTGCTTTACCGCAATGGACAATCACGTCCTGCGGGGGATTTAACCCCTGCTGAATTAAACTACCTCACGGCGGCGACCGATGCGTTGGTGTGGGACTGTGTCCTTGCATACGTGGCTTGGGTGGGAGAAGACAATGTTGTTTCTCAGGAGATAAAGACGGTGTTCAATGAAAATCCTGATGTGGTAGCCCATTTGAACAAGAATCCCAACTTCAAAAACTTTGCCGATAGGCTGAAGAACGCCACAGGATATTCCTCTTGGGAAAAGGCTTTGAGTGAAATAGCCACGGGGGCTGCCGACATCACGGGTGAAGTAGGCGAAACGAAGATAGCCTCGCCTTATGCAACGGGCAGGGTAGAAGAAGTGGAATCATGGTACAGCTGGCATTCGCTGGATGACTATCAGAACAACATCCGCAGCGTGAAGAATGCCTACTTGGGCGGACTGAACGACCAGACGCGCAACGCCGCTTCGCTTAGCACCTACGTAGCCAAAGCCGATGCACAGTTAGACCGCGACATTAAAGCCAAAATAGACGAGTGTATCAGCAAAATCGCAGCCATCGGCGGAGGCAGCAAGTCCTTCTATGAAGTGGTTCGCGACCAAGTGAACAAAGCGCAAGTGGATGCTGCCGTAGAAGCCTGTGCGGAGCTTGAAACATTGTTCGGCAGGGTATCAGGCCTCTAATCTTAAAGGAAGTGTTATATTTGCGGCCTGTTATGAACAAATACACTACTTATAAATGAAACGATTCAATTTGTTACTTAGAACGCTGGTGATGCCGGCGTTCTTTGTTGTTTTTACCTCCTGCGAACCGGAGGACAGTCCCGACATTCCCGACAAGGACAACGGGAAAAAAGTATATAACGAAGCCAATGCGGAATGGTTTCCGGGCGGGAAGAACGGGACGGTTTTCATGGCAAGCTCACGCGCCTATCGTCAGCCAATGCCCTTCATTGATGCCGGTGCGGGATATTACACCGACTTCATGCGCGGCGAACGTATCTTTGAGAAAAGCTTTGTTACAAGCGAAGGCATGGGCTATTCGGGATTAGGCCCCGTCTATATCCGCAAATCCTGCATCGCCTGCCATCCCTCTTACGGAGGGAGGAGCAAACGGGTGGACAAGTTTGATACCTCCGACAGCCGCAATGGCTATCTGCTGATGATATACGACCCTGCATCTCCCACGCTTGCGCTGGCTTCCAAATACTTTACCGGTATGACGCAGACACGCGCCGTTGCTCCCTTCAAAGCACCGATTGACGAAGCGGGTATCAAACTCACATGGGAACCTTATACGGATGAATACGGCAACAAATATGCGGACGGAACGCCTTACAGCGCAGGTACATCCTACGCCGGAACGCTTATCTATCCCAAAGTAGAAATTGCTCAAAGTGCCATCCTGTTTCCCGACTTCGATATGAGCAAACATGCTGCCTCCTTGGAAGCGACTATCGGTATCTACGGGGTAGGCTTGCTTGATGCCATTTCTGACGATGACCTTCGCACTCAATACGCCGACGAACAGACACGGGGTTATGCCAAGGGAATTATCGGCGGGGATATTGAAGAAAAAGACCCGAGTAATCCCTTCCCCGGCGTACATCCCGGACGGTTCACCTATCTCTGTACACGTGGAACATTGGACAATGGGCCCGGCTCAAATGCCATCTGGAACATCACCAACGTTACCCGCCCCGAACGTACCTATCATTACATCACGGACGAATACGCCAAAATAATGTCGCAAGACGTGGACGTACAGAAAGCACGGGGTGAGAGCAAAGAAGAGATCTACAACTACCTGATGTCAAACACCCTTACCCCTGAATTGACTAAAGCGGATTACGATGCCTTTATGGTATGGCATCGCAGTGTAGCTGTTCCCGCCGCCCGCAACCTGGATGACGAGAAGGTACAAAGGGGCAAGACCCTCTTCAATGAAACAGGCTGCACGGCTTGCCACAAGCCCTCATGGAAGACCCGAAGCAACTATACCCCGATGCCCGAACTGTCCAATCAGACGATTTATCCTTATACGGACTTGTTGCGCCATGACTTGGACATGAAGGAGCCGGGACGTGTGAAGGTATGCCGTACAACTCCCTTGTGGGGGCGGGGCTTGATGCCGGTTGTATCGGGCTATGCTGATATGCTTCACGATTTGCGGGCGCGTAATTACGAGGAAGCCATCCTCTGGCATGGCGGCGAAGCCAAAAGGTGCAAGGATGATTTCCGCTCCATGAGCAAAGATGATCGAGAAGCCCTGATAGCCTTTCTACGGTCTATTTGACAGGCAACAGGCTGATTTATTGGATAATCGAAGTGGTGACAATTTGTCACCGGTTGAAAAAGATCAGTTGGTGACAAATTGTCACCAACTGAAAAAGGAAAAAGGAAAGCAGTTGTCCGATTTTTTCGGACAACTGAAATATGTATAACAATTTAATCAAAAGCACCTATGAAGAAAGAAGTTGTAAAAATCTTTGAAGAACGAGCAGTGCGTACAATTTGGAATGAAGAAGCGGAAGAGTGGTACTTTTCTGTTGTGGATGTGGTTGGGATATTAACCGATAGTACGGATGGACGTAAGTATTGGAATAAATTGAAACAGAGGCTAAAAGAAGAGCAAAATGAAACGGTGACAAATTGTCACCAGTTGAAAATGATTGCTCCCGATGGCAAGATGAGAATGACTGATGTTGCAACAACCGAGCAACTTTTCCGCCTGATTCAATCTATCCCGTCACCCAAAGCGGAACCGTTCAAACTGTGGATAGCACAAGTTGCCAAAGATCGTTTGTGTCAAATGCAAGACCCTGAACTATCCATTGAGCAGGCAATGAGGGATTACAAACGTCTCGGCTATTCCGACAATTGGATTAATCAGCGGTTGAAGACCATAGAAATAAGGAAGGAACTGACCGATGAATGGAAATCCAGAGGATTGCAGGAAGGCACTCAGTTTGCCATACTGACAGATATTATTTATAAAACATGGGCGGACAAGACAGCCAAAGAATATAAAAAGCTCAAAGGCTTGAAGAAGGAAAACCTTTGCGACAATATGACAAATACGGAACTTGTATTAAACATGCTCGCCGAGCTTTCCACCAAACAAATATCGGAAACAACTGACCCCGATTCCTTTGAAGAACACGCACAGGCTGCCCAAAAAGGAGGCGAAGTAGCCCGTCACGCCCGTGCCGAGTTGGAAGCCAAAACTGGACGCAAAGTCGTTTCGGCTCTCAACGCAAAAAGCAGTTTATTGTTGAATAAAAGTAATGAAGAAGAGGCATGAGCATATCCGCAAAAACATACGGACAGGACAACGTCCAAATACAATTAAGTTCCTTTCAAGGAAAAGGCGGCGCAACCGAATATCATGCCCTCCTCTCCCTCGTTAATCCTTTCCTGACCTTTGAAAACGGATTGGAAGAACTGCAAACAGCTTATGCAAGCCTGACGGCAGCGTTGCCGTCAGGAACCGCTGCCGTCTTCCGCCGCTACTTCCTCAGCGATGCTGCCAATCAAACGGAAGAGGTCATAAAGCAAGACCGCAAAAATCCGTTCTGCGCCCTCTCCGTTGTACAGCAAGCACCGATGAACGGGACGAAAACAGCTCTCTGGGCATACCTCCTTTCCGATGTAACGACACATGCGCACCCCTCCATGTTCGAGGCAAGCCACAACGGGTATCGCCACTTGTGGTCTGCCGGATTGTCCAACAAAGCTGCCAATTCCGAATATCAGACACGTATCCTGTTCAACGACTACGTCCGTCAGCTTGCCGAGCAGGAATGTACTTTGGCTGCCAACTGTCTGCGTACATGGCTTTTCGTACAGAACATCGACATCAACTACGCAGGTGTCGTAAAAGCCCGCCGCGAAGTATTTGCCACCCAGAACCTGACGGAAAAGACCCATTACATTGCAAGCACAGGCATCGAAGGTCGTCACGCCGACCCGTCCGTCCTTGTCCAAATGGATGCCTACGCCGTCGGCGGTATTCGTCCCGAACAAATTCAATATCTCTACGCCCCTACCCACCTCAATCCGACCTACGAATATGGTGTCACCTTTGAGCGCGGCGTTGCAGTCACTTACGGCGACCGCAAACAGATTTACATCTCCGGCACGGCAAGCATTGACAACCGCGGGGAGATTGTCAGCCCCGGCAACATCCTTCTGCAAACCGAACGTATGCTGGAAAATATCACTGCACTCCTGAAAGAAACCGGTGCAACAGCCGGCGACATCATGCAGGCAATCGTCTATCTGCGCGACACGGGCGATTATCACAGCGTCCGTCAATACCTGAAAGAAAACCATCCGCAACTGCCTCATATCATCGTCCTCGCCTCTGTCTGCCGCCCCGGATGGCTGATTGAGACGGAGTGCATCGCCGTGACGGAAGCTGATGCACCTGCATTTGCCCCGCTTTAACTTCCGGTCACAGCTAAATCCGCAAAGCCATGAATCAAGACATACGTTGGGAACAACGTTTCTCCAATTACGTAAAAGCATTGAGGAAATTGACTGAAGCAGTTGATTTTATCAATAATCATGAAGAAGAAGCGTATAAAACGGAAAAGGCGGCTCCCGTTCTAAACGAAATTATCAAGGAAGGATTGATACAACGCTTTGAATACACCCATGAGCTGGCGTGGAATGTAATGAAAGATTATGCAAAATATCAGGAAAATTCATCTGTCGGCGGCTTCCGTGATGCAACGCGGGAGGCCTTTCAACTGAAATTGATCAATGACGGAGAAGTTTGGATGGATATGATAAGAAGCAGAAATCAAACCTCGCATACCTATGACGATGAAACAGCCGATGAAATTCATAAAAAGATACTGTCGGAATATCATCCCGCCTTTTTGGCTTTCGGAGAAGTCATGCGGAAAAAACTGAATGATGCGCAATTTGATTTATTCCAAGAATAAAATGCCCTACGGATTAAAAGATACAGATATACAGCGGATAAAGCAGGTTTTTGCTTCCTATAGCGAAGTAGAGCGGGTTGTTCTCTATGGTTCGCGAGCCAAAGGCAATTTCAAACCGGCTTCGGATATAGACCTGACCTTGTACGGCGAAAAGTTAACCCTGACCCTGCAATACAAAATTGAGAATGATTTGGACGACCTGCTTTTACCCTATAAAATGGACGTTTCTATTTTCCACAGGATTTCAAATCCCGATTTGACAGACCATATCAACCGTATCGGGCAGGTTTTTCATGAAAAAGAACCGCCATTAGCGTAACGACCAGTTCCTTTGCTAATAATTTAGATGTGTTTGCCTTGTACTGCTGTATAGCCGTCCGTTGTTTTCCATTATCTTTGCCGCTCCAAATGCTGAGGACAGGATGAAATACAAATTGTTAGTTTTAGATATTGACGGAACCTTGTTGAATGACAGCAAGGTAATGACTTCCGGTACGCTGACTGCTTTGTTGAAAGTGCAACAGGCGGGTGTACGGATTGTATTGGCGTCGGGGCGGCCTGCCTACGGTGTATTACCGATTGCGAAAGCGCTGGAAATGGACAAGTACGGTGGGTTTATCATGTCGTACAACGGGGGGCAAATACTGAACGCACAGAGCGGAGAGATTTTGTTCGAGAAAAAGTTGGATGCAGAAACGATTTCTTACGTGCACAAGAAGGCGAAGAAACGCGGCATTCCCGTATTTACCTACGCAAATGATTTGATTGTTACGGATGCACCGGAGAATGCCCATGTCTTGGCAGAAGCGGCGTTGAACAAGATGCGCGTTGCCGGTGCAGAGGATTTTACGGGGGCGGCTTCCCATGAATATGTGCTTGTCAGCGATGACAATGCAGTGTTGTCCGACTTGTACGCCCATTGGAAAAAGCGGCTGAACGGTGTGGCAGATGTCTTCTTTTCTGAACCCTTCTTTTTGGAAATAGTGCCGCCGTCCGTGAATAAGGGTGATGCCTTGTCTTTCCTCAAAGATGCGTTGCAGGTGAAGACAGAAGAGGTGATAGCCTTCGGCGACGGTGTCTGCGACATACCCATGCTGCAGCTGGCAGGAACAGGTATTGCGATGGGCAACGCCAATGATGCCGTCAAGAGTTGCGCCGACCATATAACCCTTTCCAACGAAGAAGAGGGTGTGGCGGCTGCCATTGAAAAGCATATCGTCGCCGAACTGCGTATCACTCAAATCCCGCTGGACGAACTGAACCTACGCGCCAAACATGCTCTGATGGGCAATCTGGGTATCCAATATACGTATGCCTCTACCAAGCGCATCGAAGCGACCATGCCGGTGGACGAGCGGACACGCCAGCCCTTCGGTATCCTGCACGGCGGGGCTACGCTGGCATTGGCGGAAACGGTGGCGGGATTAGGCTCCATGATTATCGGAAAGCCTGACGATCTGATTGTGGGAATGCAGGTGAGCGGCAATCATATATCGTCGGCTTCCGAGGGAGATACCGTCCGTGCCGTGGCAACAATTATCCATAAGGGACGTTCTTCGCACGTGTGGGATGTGAACGTCTATACGTCCACCGACAAACTTGTATCTACTGTGCGTGTTGTGAACAGTGTAATCAAAAAGAGATAGACAAATTATGGAAGAAATGAATTTTCTTGTCATTGACACGGCGATACGGGAAAACCGGTGCTTTGCCATTCGGCGCATACCGGGGGAGGATAAATTACGGTTTACGGTTGCTGAGGCGGATGCGGTGATGACGTGTTGCGACATGGAGGAACTGAACGGGCAGGCGGGCTTTGTCTTCGCTCCTTTTTATGCCACCGAAGATTGCCCGATTGTCTGCTTGCAAGGGGAAGAGTATGAGCTGGATATTCCGGACGCAACGATTCCCGAACCTACTCAGACATGGCCTTTCACACACATGACAGCAGGCTATCCGAAGCGGTTCCGGCGGTTTATCACGCCCTTGCGGGAAGGCTGTATGAAGAAGCTGGTGCTCACTCGCCGCATTGAGATTGAACGGACAGCGGATTTCTCTCCCGCCACTGCTTTCTTGATGGCTTGTCAGAAATATCCCGAAGCCTATGTGTATCTTTTCCATACGCCGGACACCGGTACATGGCTGGGTTGTACGCCGGAGATATTCCTTTCCGGAGGGAATGGCAACTGGCTGGCAGCCGCCATAGCCGGTACACAACCATTGGTTGCCGATGGTTTGCTTCCGCAGGTATGGAGTGAAAAGAATTATGTTGAGCAGCAGTTGGTGGCTGACTTTATTCAAAATCAATTAACTACCGCCGGATTGAAGCCTTCCGTGACAGGCCCTTACGCCATACACGCCGCCAGTGATATAGCCCATTTGAAGACGGATTTCCGCTTCTCCGTGCCGGACGACAACCATACAGGCAATTTGCTCAAACTGCTCTATCCGTCCCCGTCCATTTGCGGACTGCCTAAGGAAGAGGCTTTCCGGTTTATCAACGAAAAGGAAGGGTATGACCGCCGCTACTATTCCGGCTTCCTCGGCAGGCTTGACCCGAAGGGGGAAAACGAATTGTATATCAACATCCGCTGCATGGAAATACTGCCGGACTTTTTGGAATTGTATGTCGGAAGCGGACTGCTGCCAGATTCCGCCGCATCGGAAGAATGGAGGGAAACGGAAGCCAAATTGCGGACGATGCGGTCGCTTATTTACAAAAGTTACGTGCCGGGGGAAGGCAAAACAGGCGAGCAATAAGGTCTTTCCTCCCTATCCGTTGCAAGGCTTGGATGATTTGACGACGGAACTCCGGCTTGTACCAGAAGAAGAATTGCCGCTGTGCAAGTTTCTGCTCTTGGTTGCGGGCAGTATAGACCTTTTCCAATGTATAAGGATGGTAGCCGGTATAGTACATTTCCGTAGCCAGTGTCATGGGGGTGGGCGTGAAATCCTGCACCTGCTCCAGTTGGAAATGAAGCTCTTTGGTGGCAACGGCTAATTCTGCCATATCCGCCTCCGTACAGCCCGGATGACCGGAGATGAAGTACGGGACAAGTTGCTGGTTTAATCCCTGTCGGGTATTGATCAGGTCGAAAGCCTTCTTGAAACGGACAAACAGGTCGAAGGAGGGCTTTCGTATCATGTTAAGCACTTCGGGCTGTATATGTTCCGGTGCCACTTTCAACCGTCCCGATACATGACGGGCAATCAATTCTTCCGTATAAGCCCGCGCCGATTGATTTAATTTATCCTCCGTAAAGCGATGTAGCAGCAGGT
This sequence comes from Bacteroidales bacterium Barb4, assembly GCA_001657575.1. Classification (GTDB taxonomy): domain Bacteria; phylum Bacteroidota; class Bacteroidia; order Bacteroidales; family Tannerellaceae; genus Barb7. The sequence continues at coordinate 11,034 of LBCX01000016.1, read as the reverse complement.
CATAGCGTATTCCACTCCCTATAAATGATTTCTTCATGCCGAGAATACTGTCCGCTTCTTTATACAATTCCAACAGAGGCGCATGATCAGCATTCAGATTTTTGCAGACAACGGGCGAGAGGCACGAAGGCTTTCTGCATTGCCGGCAAATACTCCCGTCCTTCCCCTTCATACGATACATATTGGCAGAAGGCCCTCCCAAATCACTCAAATAGCCCTTGAAATCAGGCATATCTACCACAGCTCTTACCTCTCTCAACACAGACTCTTTGCTCCGCGAAGCAATAAACTTCCCCTGATGCGCCGAAATGGTACAAAAGGCACAACCGCCGAAACACCCCCTGTGCACGTTGACGGAAAACTTAATCATCTCAAACGCCGGTATCACTTTCCCCCTGTATTTCGGATGTGGCAAACGGGTATAAGGAAGGTCAAAAGAAGCATCTATTTCCGCCTCCGTCATCGGTGGGAAGGGAGGGTTTACGACAATCGTCCGCCCCTCCGCCTGTTGAAGAATACGGCGGGCATGGTACGTATTTGATTCCTCTTCAATCCGGCGGAAGTTCTTCGCCTGTTTCAGTTTATCCTTCAAACATTCTTCGTGGGAAAAAAGAACAACGTCATCAGGAAGCACAGCCTCCTCTCCGTCCGCAACATACACCGTCTGCCGTATATCCTTCAAGGTATGAAAGGCTTCCCCTGCCGACAGACGGCGAACCAGCTCCTTAACCGGCTGCTCCCCCATCCCGTATATTAGCAAATCCGCCTTGCTGTCAATCGAAATGCCCGGCAGCAATTTATCCTGCCAATAATCATAATGCGTCAGCCGTCGCAGGGAAGCCTCGATTCCGCCGATCACAACCGGCACATCCGGATAAAGCTCTTTCAGGATACGGGTATAAACAATCGAAGGATAATCCGGTCGCATCCCCGCACGGCGATCGGGCGTATAAGCATCATCGCTCCGCAACCGCTTGTTCGCCGTGTAATGATTAATCATTGAATCCATCGCCCCGGCAGACACGCAAAAGAAAAGGCGCGGTGCCCCCAACTTCTTAAAGTCGCGATAGTCACCCCGCCAATCCGGCTGTGGCACAATTGCCACCCGCAAACCCTCCGCCTCCAACGTCCGCCCGACAACCGCCGCCCCGAACGACGGATGATCCACATACGCATCCCCCGTAAAGAAAATCACATCAACGTAATCCCACCCGCGTGCCTCCACCTCTTTCTTTGTGGTAGGCAGCCATGCCTCCGTCCGGTATTCCTTCATGGAGTCAATCCATCACCTGCCCGTGGTTCTCGGCAAGCTGAAGCATACGGTCGTATTCTTCCGGCGTGAGATCCATATAATAATATTTGGAGGGATCGTGATGGATGCCGTTCACTAATACTTCGTAGTGGAGGTGAGGTCCGACAGACTTGCCGGTGTTACCCACTTCGCCGATGATTTGTCCGCGCTTTACCTTCTGTCCGACACGGGCTTTGTATTTGCTCATGTGACCGTAAAGGGTTTCGTAGCCATAGCCATGGTCAATCATGATGCAGTTGCCATAGCCCTGTCGCCAGGCGGCGTAGGTGACAACGCCGTCACCCGTAGCGTAGATGTCCGTTCCGACTTTGGCTGAGAAGTCCATGCCGTAGTGCATACGGGGTACGCGGTAGATGGGGTCGATGCGCATACCGTAGCCGGAAGCGGTATGATTCAAGTCTTTATTGGAAATGGGTTGTATGGCGGGAACACATTTGCTTCGCTCTTCCAGGTCTTTGCCGGCGATGATGAGCTGTTCCAGTGAGTTGGACTGTATGTACAACTGCTTGCGCAACATATCCATCCGTTGAGTGGTCGATATGACGAGGTCGGAATTGGACAGTTCCAGCAGATGCTCGTAGCGGTCTGAGCCGCCGAAGCCCGATTTGCGGACGGATTCGGGAATGGATTCGGTCTGAAAGATGGCACGGTAAAGGTTTTCATCCCGTTGCTGAAGGTCTTCCAGCACATCCGAGGCACTTTCCAGACGGAGAGAGAGTATTTCGTATTGTGTTTGCAGGAGTTTGTTTTCCTTCCTCAATTCTGCCTCCATCGGCGAGTCTATCAGATACATCATGGCGAAAAACGTGAGGAGACCGAAAGCGATCCCCGTGCTTAAATGCCCCAAAACGATGAGAGAACGGTCTTTATAGGAGGGTATTACCCTGTCGTAATTGAGTGTATCGGGATTATAGAGGTAATAGGCTTTATGCGATGTGAAGATTTTCATAACATTACAGTGTGAAATATTCTTTGCAAACGTTTTCGCAAAAGTAGGAATTAAGCGCCCTTTCGCAGTCTCTTTTTTGGAATATTAACGTAATTAAGTGATGTTGATGAAAAAACGGTAGTCGTACCTGAAGATTTGCACCGGTTCAAAAAAGAGCATTGCTAATTAAGTACATATAGCGTTCCATTTCGATAATAGGCATTATATAACCTGTTGTGCATTTAGCAATATTAATTTTAATATTATTGATATTTCTGTTGAAAACAAACAGATTCAAGTATTGAATCATATCAAGAGCAGTTATTTTCGATAGGATTCTTGCAGCTAAACCGTCAAAAGTTTTTGCAAAACTGGTATTCTTTGAGGTATTTCTCCAGCCATTCCGTTTTGCCCAACATACCCATCCAATAGCAAGTCATCCCACCCAAGAAGTTTCCGATAGTGGCGGCAACAAGGCAAGGGCAGTAGGCGGCACCGGACAGCAGGACACCTAAGGTCACCACGGCAAACCGGAAGGCGTAAGCGGCTACCAGCTGAGGACAAAAAACGGCGACCCTCCCGTGCATCCCGAAAACCGTAAGTTCTTCGGCGACTACAGTAACACCCGTCAGGTCATCTCCTTCGACTCCGATGCCGCCGGACTGTCCCTCACCTTCGTCGCCCGCTGGCTCAACGCCAAAGGGCAGACCGGTCCGTGGAGCAATCCGGTTACCGTCTCCATCAGTTGACAGGAAAGCGGAATTTGGAAATACAACATCTATGAACCCCTAACAGAGTTTCAAACTCTGTTAGGGGTAAACTTTTTCTGCTCAGCCCGTCCTTGCTCCCTTCCCAAAGTACCTGCGCAAGGCGGCTGCCAGCATATTCATCAAAAGAACAATGCTTATCAGCACCAAAGCCGTGCCGTAAGCAATGGGGCGAGAGGATTCAATATCCGTTCCGCTCGTGGCAATGACGTAGAGGTGATAAGGCAGAGCCATTACCTGGTCGAAGATGCTGCCGGGCAGTTTCGGCAGGAAGTAAGCCGCTGCGGTAAACAGGATGGGGGCTGTTTCGCCGGAGACACGCCCGACGGAAAGTATCAAGCCGGTGGTGATGTTCGGGAATGCCATCGGCAGTATCACTCTTCGGATGGTTTGCAGTTTGCTTGCGCCCAGAGCCAGACTGCCCGTGCGGAAGGTATCGGGAATGGCTTTGAGGGCTTCTTCCGTAGTACGGATGATTAACGGCAAAACCAGCAGTCCAAGCGTGAGGGAGCCTGCGAGAATGGAATCGCCAAAGCTCAATGTGTTTACAAACAATGCCATGCCGAACAGCCCGAAAACAATGGAAGGAATACTGCCCAGATTGTTGGCCATCACACGGATGAACTTTACTATCCAGCCGTTTCCGGCATATTCGTTCATATATACGGCGGACATTACGCCGGTCGGGAAGGCAAAAACAACGCTTCCCGCCACCAGATAAAGCGTACCGGCTATGGCAGGGAATATCCCGCCGGAAGTCATGCCTTCGGCAGGTGCAGCGGTCAGAAACTCCCAACTGATAACTCCCATGCCGTTATAAACGATAAATCCCACTATCCAGAAAAGAATACCGACCACCAACAGACTCAATGCGCGAAAGGCAATGAAGGCTGTTTTTTGTTTTGTTTTCTTGTTCATATTCCGTTGCTGTACTTTCGTTTGTTAATGATTTCTGCCGATGCGCTGATAAGCATTGTAAGGATAAAAAGGATACATCCCAACAGGAACAGTGCCTGATAATGTGCGCCGCCTGCTGGTGCTTCGCCCAATTCGGCGGCAATGGCTGCCGGAATGGTGCGCACGGAGTCAAACAGGGAGTGAGGGATGACGGCGGCATTGCCCGTTACCATCAGCACTGCCATTGTTTCGCCAACAGCCCTGCCGACCCCCAATACGACGGCGGCAGTAATCCCCGATGAGGCGTAAGGCACAACGACTTTATAGATGGTTTGCCATTGCGTTGCTCCCAGTGCCAGACTGGCTTCCCGCATCGCCCTTGGCGTGTTGCGCATGGCATCTTCGGCTATGGTAATGATTGTGGGCAATGCCATGACAGCCAGTATCAGACTGCCTGCCAACGCTGTTTCGCCTACCGGCAGATGAAGCGTTTGCTGGATAAGAGGCACCAGTACGACCAATCCGAAGAAGCCGTAAACCACCGACGGAATCCCTGCCAGCAACTCTATGGCAGGCTTTAACCATTTGCGAACACGCTCGTCTGCCAATTCCGACAGGTAAACAGCCACGCCCAATCCCAATGGCAGGGCAATCAGAATGGCAAAAATACTGATCCATAAGGTGCCCGACAGCAACGGAAGCACACCGTACAGAGAAGCAGGCGTAGCCGTCGGCAGCCATTCCTCCCCGCCGAAGAAGTCAGCCATGCGGATGGTTGAAGAAGGAAGTATTTTTACCATAGTGTTTTCCTGAGGAAGGTACCTTTCAGGAAGAAAAGCAATCACAGAGGGATTTTGAGTAATGACCTCGCCTAACTTCTGAGGAAGCAGCGCATAATCCTCGCCCAATTCCTCATCGGAATACATCGAAAAGATTTCATTGAACCGGAAAAGCATGATTTCACTGTCCGCCCCGCCGACTTCCTGCCAATTGGCAATCTCCGAATCAAAGATTTGCTTGATTTGATAGGGAGTAAGCTGTTCGACAGGGTTTGTTATATTCACGCAAAGCGCATAGCCCTTTTCAACGCCCGGACTGTTGAACAAACCTGTTCCTTCCTTGAACAGAAAAACAATAATAAGCAAAATGGCAAGGCTGGTGACGCTGCCGCTCAGGGTCAGCATCGCCTCAACCAAGCGTTCAGCCATCCGCCTCAAAGTCTTCTTCATATTATACTGTCTTTTTATATAAACACAAATAAGTACGTGATGCAAATTAGTTTGTATTAAATCCGTTGCATGGTCGTCCCAAAGGGACGGAAGATTTCAGCCCCACATGCAGCGTAGCGGAATGTGGGGTTACAGAAAGGGCGACACGGTGGAGTTCTGAAAGAACGACCGAATATATATTGCATTGTAAACCATCATTTGCAATTTATATCGTCCTTGCAGGACTCCCTTGCCGGCGTCGTCCGCATAACCCCACATTCCGCTACGCTGCATGTGGGGCTGAAATCCCCGTCCCGAAGGGACGACCGTGAAACATAAATGAAAATTGAGAATGAACCTGTCTTTCATTCTCAATTTTTCATTTCTCCATTACAATTCAATAAATCCAATCTCCGTCACAATCTTCTGCCCCTCCTCCGATAAAACGTAATCAATAAACGGCTTCACTTTCTTTTCCGCCTTTATTTCGTAGTAGTAATACAGGGGGCGGACAATCGGATACGTTTCATTTTTCGCATTGGCTACGGACGGCTCAACAAAGGTTGTCCCTTTATCGTATGAAACGTGGACGGCTTTTACATCCTTGTTCAGGTAAGCCAGTCCCACGTAACCTATCGCCCCTTTCGTCTGACTGATGGACTGAATAATAGCTCCCGTGGCAGGCATACTCATGATACCGTTCACATAGTTTTTGTTTTTCAACACGCTTTCCTTGAAAAACTCATACGTGCCGGAAGATGTTTCGCGAGAGTATGGGATTATTTTCAAATCATCGCCGCCAACCTCTTTCCAGTTCGTGATTTTTCCGGTAAAGATGCCTTCCAACTGTTCGCGGGTAAGGTCTTTCACCTTGTTGGACGGGTGAACAACGATTGCCAGAGCATCGTAAGCCGCAATAACCTCTTTGGCTGTTTTGCCGCCTTCCTGCAACTTCTGCTTTTCGTCAAACTTGATTTTGCGGGAGAGTTGCGCAATGTCCGTTGTCCCTTCGAGCAGGGAGGAGATGCCTACGCCGCTTCCGCCGCCGGTCACGGTAACGGTTTGCGAAGGATTGGCTTTCATAAAACTTTCGGCTTCTTTTTGGGACAGGGGCAGCATGATGTCCGAACCTTTAATCTTTTGGGCTTGTGCGCCGAAGAATGTGCCGAGTAAAACAGCGATTGCTAAAATTGTCTTTTTCATCTTCTTAATCTTTTGAATTTGTTTTTGTTTATTTTCTCACGCAGCAAAAGTAGAACGGGGAAATTACGGGATTGAAACGTTGTTGTTACGGTTCGGTTACAACTGCCATTCAAGGAATACACATACCCGCCTATTGCCGCCGTAAGGGGCCCGACAAGCACAAGTCCGAAACTTCCTACGAGCGTATGCAGAATTTCGGCGGCAATGTAACCGGAGTTAAGAATGCTTTGCACGGAAGTGCCCTTTACCATGAATGCCATGAAAGCGAACATGAAGCTGCCCGAATAAGCAAAGAGTAAAGTGGTTGTCATGCTTCCGATGACAGGCGAAGCGATGCGGAACCCTGATTTGATCAGTTCTTTCCTCTGAAGCTCCGGCATTCGGGAGGACAGTTCGTGTAAAGCGGCGGAAATATCCATCGCTACATCCATGACGGCTCCTGCGGAGGATACAAATATGACGGAAATGAATATGTCCGAAAAGTCCAGACGCACAAAGCCTGTGTATAACAACGCTTCGGAAAATTCCTGTATCGTTCCCGGGATTTTGAAATAATAACCGAACACGACTGCCAAGAGTGCCGTAACGGATACGCCGGCTATTGTCCCAAGCAGTGCCACCAAGCCTTTGCGATTGACCCCGCCTACCAGCAGGATGATAGTCGTCGTGCAAAAGAATACGATGCCTGTTGCCGTCAGCAAGGGTGAATACCCCTTATGGCTTTCAATCCGGTAAATTTGAAGAAAAGCACAAGGAATAAAGCGAAGCAAATGAACAGCAGTGTTTCCAAGTCCTGCCGATAGTAGTCTGCCGCACGTACTCCGGTATAGTGTTCGCGTGATTTGTCAAGCTGTATCACGGTTAAGACCTTGTCTTCGGGACGAAATATCTTGTCTAATTTCTTTTGTCCGAGCAGTACGTTTTTAGCGGCAACCGTATCACCGGCAAACTTTCCCGATTCGATTTTGAGTACCAAGTCATGCGTTCCCGTAGTGATGATTGAAAAGAAACGAAGGTCACTGTTGTCAGTTTCCAAGACAGTTCCCTTTTCATACAGGGCAGACTCCGTCAAGGAAGGGTTTTCAAAACCTGTGGGAAGAAAATACAAAACGGCTGTCATTATCCCAATCACAATGGAAAATGCTTTTTCTCTCATGCTTTTTATAAGATATAGTTATAATCGTGAGTTCGATATAAGGAAACCGGAAATTACGGTTTACAGAATGTCCTGCAAGGACAAGAGATTTCAGCCCCACATGGAGCGAAGCGGAATGTGGGGTTTGGCAAGATGTTACTAATAAGTTCTGAAAGAACGACATTTTTTACCCCTAACAGGGTCTGAAACCCTGTTAGGGGTTTGTCGGTGTCAGTCATCTGTAACCCCACATTCCGCTTCGCTCCATGTGGGGCTGAAATCTCCTGTCCTTGCAGGACATTCTGAAATCACATTAATTTACCTGCGTGCATGATTTTTTTGGCGACATCGGTATTGTCGTAATAGCCGTTGAACAATTCCTGCCCCTGTCCGATGGCAAAGACCGGAACGGGAACGTCCGTGTGGCTGTAAGTTGACCAGTCAATGCCCGCTTTGTTATTCAACAGATGCGTAATGGTTACGGTAAAGGGGTCGTTTTGTAGCCCGTAGCCAAAGCGGTAGCCGCAGCGGCGGAACAGGTAACATACCGGTCTTCCGCATACGTGCTTGCCATGCCTGTTACCGGAAACTTGCGAAGGTTCAGCTCCCCGACGCCAATAGACGAGCGGAGGCTTGCCGTGCCGGTTTGTGCATTGTAAGCCGCCTTAAAGGCAGGATTATTCAGGGCTGCTTCCGCAATGTTTATTTGAGGGAGAGCCATGCCGTCGCCTATCAGAAAGAGAATGTACTTAGGCGCTTTGAATGCTGCTTCCGGAGCAGGGGCAGGATTGAGCGCATCATTGTTGTCATTGCACGAGGCAAAAAATACCGATGCCATTGTCAAGACAGCAAGCAAGACAGTTGTCTTTTTCATTTTCTTCATTTTCGTAAATGCTTAGAATTTATATTGTAATCTTAATGTAAAAACATCGTCTTTTCTGTCAGCCGTGTAATTGGAGACGTTTTCCGTTGTTTCGTTTTTATTGATTTCATAATAAGCCTGCAAACGGAGGCTTGTGTTTACCCGCCAAAGCATACCGAAGCCCAGCGTGTTCTGCGCCACATCGCCGGCAGCCGTATGATTCAAACCAATCTCATTTCCGGCAACTTCGGTGTTCGGATCGTACCAGTCATATTTCAGCACGGCAGATAAGGGCGACTTTCCCAAATCCTGAATCAAAAGGACATACCCGCCGCCAAAAGGACGGAGATAAGTGGCGGCAGTCGGCAAGGCAGCGGCATTGGGGCTTTTGCTGTTTGATTTCCCGCCGGGCTGTTCTCCGAATAGGTATTCTGCCCGCACTTGGGTCATGCCAAGGTCGCTCATAAGGCTGAATTGTCCGTCCACGCCGAAATATTCGCGTTTGGCAAACTTCCCCTTGTTGTCGGGGCTTTTGTCAAGCACAAAGCCTTTGTCTTCCATGGTGTAAACGGCGGAATCGCCCTGATAAACGCCTCCGTTGTAGTAGGATACGCCTCCGCTCAGTTGGGCTTTGTTCCCTATCTGTTTGGCGGCGGACAAATGCCCGATGAAATCCTTCCGGCTGTCGGTTTCCTGCTTGATACCGTTACCGGCAAACAATCCCGCTTCCAGCTTCAGGAAGTTCCAAGGTGATGTTTTGGCGGCTTGCAGCGTGAACGATGCCCCCAAATCACGTTCTTCGGGGAAGAGGGTCTGGAAAAGTGTGGAACGTTCGGGGGATTCGCGCCGCGAGGAAGAATAACCGATTTCATTCCCGAACGGGCGGTCAAAAACCCCTGCCTTCAATCCATTCGTCCCAATCCAAGGGTCTTTCACATTCAAATAGGCATCCTTGAAGCCGACGCCCTTCTCCGTGATGTCCACCTGAAACACGCCGGAAGCAATCCCTTCCTCATACGTAAACTTGATACGTCCGCGCCGAATACCCAAACGGCTGAACGACTCCCCGGGCTTCTCATTGGCGGCACCCGTTTTGAGCGAAGCCTCTTTTTCCCCCCACTGATACTGCGTCTGCACATACCCCGACATTTTCGCTTTCGTTTGAGCAAAGCCTGCGGTACACAGACACAAACCCAAAAACAAAATCACAACTCTTTTCATACATCTTTTTTTAGATTCATATTCTATTGATTAAAAAACGATGCAAAAGTATCGGCGTGATATTACAGACTTGCTACGGGGTCATTACGGACATGCTACGGGGTTATTACGGAATGGATAAGATTAAGGTGTGAAAACATACTGTACAAAAAAGCAGGACGGACTTAGAGGTTCAGGATTTCATTCTTTAGAGACGAAGCCTTATTCCTCGCTGACGAAGCCTTTCGTCACACTGACGAAGCCTTATTCCTCACTGACGAAGTCTTATTCCTCGCTGACGAAGCCTTATTCCACTTTGAAACGGTCAAAACCCTCCTGTTTGTGACCCCTCCCCATGCTTGAAAACGCTGTTTCAAGTGGAGTAGCACTTACTTCTCTCTGACTAAGCCTTACTCCTCACTGACGAAGCCTTATTCCTCGCTGACGAAGCCTTTCGTCTCACTGATGAAGCCTTATTCCACTTCGCGTATGCCCTTCGTCGTGGAGACGCAATGCATTGCGTCTCTACCTCGCCCCCCGGTCAGAGAAACCGGTACCGCTGTCGTTTCGCCTCAGCTTCCCGTGTCTCTTCCTGACAGTCAACTAAAAAAATTACATCATACAGGCAGAGAAAGCACAAAACATATATATTTGCCCCACTAAATTTTAATAAAATGGAAACAAAAAAACAAACAAAGAAAGCAGCGGATAAGAAAGTATCCAAGCAGGCAGAGGAAACCGTATCAGCAAGAGACAGGATTAAACCAAGGGGATTATTTGGTATAATGAAAGGAAAAATCCATTACGATGAGGATGCAGACATCTTTAACCTGGGGCCGCTATGAACAGTTATTTGCTTGACACGCATATTCTGATTTGGCTGTTGAAGGGTAATGACCGTCTCAATAAAAACATACGCGAAGACATTGACTATTTTCAGCATCCGTATTATGTAAGTGTAGAAACTTTGCGCGAGATTGTCATTCTGCAATCCTTGAAAAAGATAACGTTTGACTACAATTTGGATAAGATTATTTTTCTTTTGCAAGAGCGTCAGATTAACATCCTACCTATTGAAGCCAAGCATATTAAAGCACTTGAAAAGCTGCCTGTTTCAAAGACGGACAGGAAAATACATGAGGAACCTTTTGACCGGATGCTTATCGCTCAAGCAATAGCCGATAAACATACCCTTATCAGTTCCGATGCAAAATTCCCCTTTTATAAGGATTACGGATTGCAATTGCTCGTAAATGAAAAGTAACGACCCCTAACAGGGTTTAGAACCCCGTTAGGGGTAAACTCAAACCCCACATTCCGCTGACCCCACATTCCGCTGCGCTGCATGTGGGGCTGAAATCTTTTGCCCTTTCAGGGCATTAGCGTAACATTACCGTCTGGTGTATCCTGAAAGGATACCGGATTTCAGCCCAACGTAAAGCGAAGGCACGTCGGGAAGCGGAATGTGGGGTTAAAGGGCGATAACGTCAAGGGGGTTCTGAAAGAACGCCCGATTTCAGCC